>CAPQQE010000156.1 GCA_948687865.1 uncultured Bacilli bacterium | reverse complement strand
GTACTAATTCGATATTATTTTTAGTTAATTCTAATTTGATATTAGGGTTACTTTTATAGGCTTTTTTCTCACGTTTGTTATGCGATCCGATTTGTGCTAAATCATTTATAGTCATTATTGGTTGACTTCTAAATATTCCATAGTTTAAATTCATATATCTACCTCACTTTCTTTACACAAAATAAAAAGATATGATGTTTTCTCATACCTTTGCTAATTTCATAACCGATTTTAATAATGATTACTTTATTTTATAGTTTTTATAAACATTGTATCAATTAGAGGACATTTTTTATTTTATATATTTATTGATACCATAATGTTTAAATTAAAGTCTATTTTTGCTTGTTTTTCGTTTTTTATAATTATGTTCGTTTCTTCAATTTTTCCTTTAAAATAAAGCAAATCTTGTATTTTTTTATTTTGTGTCGTTTGTAAGGTCATAGTCCAGTTTCCCATTTACTAACACTTTGTCTTGAAACATTTACTTTCTCAGCAAGATCCTCTTGTGATAGTTTTTTTGACTTTCTTAATTTTCTTAAATTATCTCCAAATTTCATTAGATTTTCCTCCTTTTCATGTTCTAATTATATACATGAAAA
>CAPQQE010000155.1 GCA_948687865.1 uncultured Bacilli bacterium | reverse complement strand
ATTATAGAAAATTAGAAAAACAATATAAAAATAGTCTTATTGATATTAATTATTTAGAAGATGAGAATGGTAAATTACACGAAGATAAAACTAATTTACTGAATTTTATTAATCATTTGTTGTTAATTTTAAAAGAATTTTTTAGAGAAATTTTATTGTCTAATGATAAAAAGAGGAAAGAAAAAACGATATATATTTTAAAGGAATGTTATGATAACGACTTATATAATTCTACAGATTTAAAAGAAATATCTAAAGATACAGATACTGAATTAGAAGTAAATGATTTTATAAATAAAGAATCATTAGAAAAAGACTACGACATTTTTAAATAGTCGGAGTCTTTGATACATACTAAATTTTAATAATTTAGAAACGCACTTGCAAATTGACATAGTCAATTAGCGTGCGTATTATACATATTTCAATAATTCTCTAAATTCTGTATAGCCACTTTCAGAATTTAGATGACCTCCACCAGAAATCAAAATCTGATTTTCAGTTATGGTGTCAGCAAATTCTTTTTCGGCTTCATATTTAACATAAGGATCATTATCAGAATAGAAACAAACAATGTCATCACAATAATTTTTAACATCTGCAAAATTATCAAAAAACATACTC
>CAPQQE010000154.1:299-716 GCA_948687865.1 uncultured Bacilli bacterium | reverse complement strand
CTACAACGTAAGGACGAATATTTCGCGGTACCACCTTACTTCATAGATTTCTATGCTCTTTATTCTATTAACGCTAGATACACGTGCTAATTCATAATATTGTAAATTCATTAATAATATGTCTAGTTCTCATCAGCCACTAGATTTCTCATATTCATATTTATCAACTACTAATATATTAATCATCATTAACTAAATATATTTTATTATAAACATAATTTTTAGTCAAGTTATAAAATATATATTGTTAATAAGTTATCACCTTGCATATATACCTCTTACTCTAAAAACCAAATTTCTATTTCTAAAAACATAAGAGGCTATATTAAAATTTCCTTTATTGGAGGTAGGGTATGAAAAAAACCAACTGTTCCTTCATAGTTTTCACTAAAATTTAACGTACTAATAGAAGATGTA
>CAPQQE010000154.1:0-289 GCA_948687865.1 uncultured Bacilli bacterium | reverse complement strand
AGAAGCTGGGTCAATAATTGGTATCATAACTCCAGCATCAGTTAAACCCCCCACCAGTTGAGGTTAAATAAACAAAATCAATATATAGCTCATTATAATTAGACAAATCAAAGGTCCCCAAATCATTATTATTTGCTTTTAATTCAATCGCATTACCTGATATTAAATGCCATTTTGTTTTATCCTCCAATTTATTTTCTAACTGCGTTAATTTAGATGTGACTGAAGCGTAATCTGTCGCAGCACTATATAATTCATCTACTGCTGCTTGTACATCTGTTGATTTTAC
>CAPQQE010000153.1:1016-1340 GCA_948687865.1 uncultured Bacilli bacterium | reverse complement strand
CATAAGGTCCTTTAATAGTATCAATATAAATTCCTGCTTTTTCTATTTCATCTTTATACACTCGAATCATTCTAGGAGTGACTTCTAGTTTTTCAGATAATTCAGCTATGCTATATTTTTTACCTGAGCTTAAATATTCAAGCATTGTCAACACATTACTAATTTTAGACATATAGCACCTCCTAAATTTAATACAATCTATTATAACATAATTTTAAAATAATATATCAAAACAATTTATTGTTTTCACACGTACATTGATTATGTCAATGTACAAGTGTGTTTACTAAATTGACATCATTTAGTATTTAAAGGACTACGATT
>CAPQQE010000153.1:0-1006 GCA_948687865.1 uncultured Bacilli bacterium | reverse complement strand
CTTATATCATTCTCACTATATAAATGATTATCATAACATTCTTTTAATTGTTCACTAACTAAATCTTTTTCTTTATCAGTACCAATAGATAATATTTTCTTAAATATACCTTTTAGTAATTGAAGTAAATTAGAAATAAAACTTTTTAAAGAATCATATTTGTTATTTACTTTTTCAAGTTCATTCCTTAAATATTTTATTTCATTATCCTTTTCATCATTGACCACCAAAAATGCTTTGTAATATTTAATTTCCTTTTCTAATTCTTTGTAAATTCCTTCACTTTTAGCGACCTTATTAACTGCCTCATTTGCTTGCTTTAGATAATCCATTAATTCTAAATAGGTATTGTAATCAAATATAACTTTCTTATTTAAAATGCCTTTAGTTTTACTCTCCATTTTATTAATGAGAGTTCTATATTTACGATTCAGTTCCCATTTGGCATTATCTAACTCTTTATTGAATATTCTTGTTACTTGTTTTAATTGTCTTGGAGTTAGATTTTTTACACCTGTATTTTTTTGACCTCTTTCCAGTTTAAATCCATTTTTATTTAGTCGATTACAATATTTATCTTGTAATTCACTTAAATGAATACTATTTTTGATATATGCCTTTTTAGAAATAGAATATCTTTCTTTATTAACTTGTTTATCAAACTTCTTAACAAGTGGAACAACAACTAAATGAATATGAGGTGTTTTCTCATCCATATGTAATGTTGCATGTATTATTTGTTCTTTTTTATAGCCTAAGTCTTCATAAACAAAATCTAATACCGTATTTGACCATTTCATTAATTCTTCTTCAGATAAACTATCAAAGAATATCTTATCACTTGTAAAAAGTATTTCATCTGCAACAACACTTTTAGAATCATTTACCATTTGATAAAAACTTTTCTTTCTATCAGATCTTTCATTTTTCATCCTTTCATTAAATTCTAAACGATAATCTTTTGTAATATCATAAAATTTTTCAATATATTTCTTGTCACATTTAA
>CAPQQE010000152.1 GCA_948687865.1 uncultured Bacilli bacterium | reverse complement strand
AACAAGCCCATAAAAAAAGAATGCTAAGCATTCAAAAAATTGGTTGTATTATAAATAGTGTTGGTGAAATATTTCATCAATACTATTTTTATTTAATAAAAAGACAAGAGATTTGATACAATGTAATTGCTAATTAAACATTGAAAGGTCTGATCTCATGTCTACAAATAATTATATATTAAATTTATTAAATATTAAAGATAATAATATCTCTATTCTTCCTATTATTCACGAAAAGTACATTAAAGGTTGCAAATATAAATTTATTGAAGGCTTTTTAACTTATACTCCATCCTTTTGTTCCTGCTGTGGTATTAGTAACGAATCTTCCAAAGATATTATTAAATGGGGTTTTAGGAAAAATTGTATTATTAAAATCCCTAAAGTTTCTAATTGTAAAAATAGGTTAATTCTCCACAAACAAAGATTTCTTTGTAAACATTGTGGAAATACTTTTATTGCTGAGACTAACTTAATTGAAAAAAACAAAAATATTTCCAATAATACTGAATTACAAATTGTTGAAGAATTAATGTTTAAACAATCTGAAAAAGACATTTCTTCTAGATTAGATGTTTCCGTTTCTAAAATTGATAGAAAGTTAAATGAAATTTCTTCTCACACTGTTTTAAGACATTCTACTCTTCCCAAATATATGAACTGGGATGAATTTAAAGCTACTAAGGATACAAAAGGGAAAATGGCTTTTTTAATAGTTGATAATATAAAAGGTAATATATTTGATATACAAAATTCTAGAAAGTCCAAAGATTTAGAAAAATATTTTAGAAGATATCCTAAATTTGAAAGAAATAAAGTCAAATGTATTTCTATGGATTTTTACACTGGTTATATATTTCTAGCAAAAAAGTTATTTAAAAATGCAAATATTGTTATAGATCCTTTTCATATTATTACACAAGTTTATACAGCATTAAATTCAACCAGAATATCTCTTTGTAAGAAGGATAATCCTAATTATAATAAGTTAAAAGATTTATGGAAGCTAATAATTAAAAACGAAAATAATTTATTAGAAAAGAAAAAGAAAATGATGAAATAGTAATTTCTATAATGGAACATCATTCTAATTTAGTTCCTTGGCAAAAAGTTGCCAAAACCACAGGTACAAAATTAAAATATATGTATTTAAATAGAAATTTTGAAATTTCAGATGAAGAAATAGAAAGTAAAATCACAGAAAATACTAAAATAGTTGGTATAACACATGTTTCAAATGTATTAGGAACGATTAACAATGTAAAGAAAATTATTGATATTGCTCATAAAAAAGGTGCAATCGTAATAGTAGATGCATCTCAAAGTATTCCTCATAAAAGTAGAAACAAGCCTACTGGTAGAGGGTATTCTAATGATTTTAAAGATAATATTATTAA
>CAPQQE010000151.1 GCA_948687865.1 uncultured Bacilli bacterium | reverse complement strand
CATCAGCTTCTATTTCATAGTAGTTTAACTTGCAATCATCAGTAATTGTAGATTTTAGTTTTTCAAAGTAATTATAGGCTTCTTCATGAGTTTTACCTTCACGATTCATTGGTATTTTACTGCCATCTTTATCACTAAATAATTGATAATTTAATGGAACACCATATTCGTTATGATCGTTTACTAAAGAACACAAGAAATCTTCTCTAAAATTGATATTTGTTATTTCTAATTTATTATTTACTATTTGTAATTCCAAATTATCAATGTAGGTAGCAATTAGTTTTTGTGCTTTTTCTCTAGTTAAGTCTTGAACACAATTATATAAACCTAAAACAAATTCTTCTGGTCTTGTATAAATATCTAAATGTTGTTTATCTTCTAATATTAGTAAATCATCTACTGTGAAGTTTAGTGATTCGTATTGCTTTTGTTCTTGCCATTTTTTAAGTAAATCTTGTTTTTGATATTCAATATGATTAAACTCTTTTTCAAATTCATTTTCTTTTACAATACCTCTTATATAAATTGCTTTAATTCTATCTAGTTGTTTATCTAATTCTTTGATTTGTTTCTCATAATCAATCTCTTTATTATCTAACTTTGATTTAATAAAAGGAGTATAATAATTATTCATTAAGTCATCAAATTTTACTAAATCAATAATTTGCATAGCAAGAAGTTCTAATATATCAACTTCTTTGTAGTTTGTTTTACATTTTTTGCATTGATAGTAATAATATTTCTTTCCATTAGGTTTTGTAGTTGCTTTTCCACCTAGAAAGCAACCACAATTAAAACATTTTAATTTATTTGTAAAAAGATAAGTTGCTGTTCTTTCATAATGTCTAGCATTTCTTTGTTTTTGTGATTGACAACTATTCCATTTTTCTTTTGATACAATCGATTCTACAACATTTTCATAATAAGTAGGATTCTTTGTCTTTTTACCATTTACAAAATCTCCTTTATATAATTCATTAGCAAGTATCTTTTGAATGGTGGAATCATACCAATTTGTTTTTCCTAATACTTTTTCTTGATTATAAATATTGGCAATCGTTTGATGACTTTTACCTTCTAAATATAAATCAAAAACTCTTATAATAACATCTTTCGTAAGTGGATCAACTACTAACTTTTTATTTTCTCTTTTAAATCCTAAGGGATTTCTATTTGGAATGTGTCCAGCCTTTATAGCTCCAACCATTCCTAGTTTAGTTCTTTCAGAACATTTTTCTATTTCATTTTGAGATACACTTGTCATAATTCTCATAACCATTCTACCATTTGAGGTAGTAGTATTTGATTCATCTGCTAAACAATCTATATCACAATTAGCTTCTTTAACTATTTTCATTAATTTTTCGACATCATAGACACTACGAGTAAGTCTATCCATTTTAAATGCTACAATGACATTAATAGTACCATTCTTAACATCATTCATCATCTCCTGATATGCTGGTCTTTTATCGTTTTTAGCACTTATTCCTTCATCAGCATATACTTTATATACTTTATATTGTTTTGCCTTACAGAAGTCTTTTAATCTAGCTTCTTGTTCTTTTAGACTAAATCCTTCACGGGCTTGGTCGAGTGTACTCACTCTAATGTAAATCCCTGCAATTCTTTTTTCTTCGTTCATTCTTAAATCTCTCCTTTTCTTATTTTTTTAAAGAGAGATTAAAAGTACAAAAGTCCCATACTTTTAACCTCAAAGTACGCCTTATTTTGTACGCCTAGTTTTAAATTAAATTATTTAGTTTCTTTTAGATACCTTTCTAAATCTTTTAATTTAA
>CAPQQE010000150.1 GCA_948687865.1 uncultured Bacilli bacterium | reverse complement strand
CTAAGTCTTCGCCATAATAAGGATAGTATTACCCTTATTATGTAGCATGAAGCATGTAGCAAATTAATTTTTATAATAGTTAATTATTTTTTTAATATTTAATGTAAAAAATCATATCTTTTGATTTTTGATTTATTTATGCAATATTGATTTCTTTTTTGTAAAGGAATTTCTTTGCAGATTGATTCTAATTCGGCTTTTAATCTTAATTCACTATCAGGCATAAACCAAATAGATTGTTTGTAATCAATATATTGTTGTAAATTTTCATCATACACCTTTTTTGGTATTTGAAAAATTTGATAATCATGTAAAATATAATCATAAAAAGTTTCATAAATATTGAATTTTGAAGTGGTAATTGTTCTATAACGTTGACTTTCAATAGAATCATAATTACAAGCTTGTACTAAAACTGATTTTAAAGTTACATCTCTCCCATACCAATTTTCTTCAATATTGGGAATACCAGTTACTTCTGAAAAATCAACACGTTCGTTTTCCCAATCCCATATAGATTTATTGCTTTTGTAAATATTTATAAAATATTGGACTAAGTGAAGTCTCATTTGTTGCTCTTTTGGATTTACATCATATTTTTTTGTAAGCAATGCTTCTTTCCAACTGATTAAATAACTAAGTAACTCTTCTTTGCTATAATAATTTATTTCATCTTTATCAGGGTGCATATAAGATCTAAAGAAAGGTATCACAAAGCCTCCAGCATGGGCAATAGAGGCATAAGTATCTACGTCAAAAAGTGTACCATTTGGCATGATGTATGTTCCACATCCACTAAATTTATCAATTTTTCCATATTGTTCAACATAATCATCATAAAAGTAAGTCATAATTTATTTCTCCTAACATGAAAGCCTATAATTTGCAATTTAAACTAATACTTATTATAACAAAATTTTCTTATTAATGTTATTTTTTTACAACTCATATCCGAGAAGTAGTAAATTAGTAGTAAAATTGTTTTAAATTTTTTATATAAACCTTATAAATAAAGGATTTTAATTAAAAAATAAAACTTTTACATAAAAACTATAGAAAATGAAGAAAAATATTTAAGACAGGTATCAACAGAAGTTGATTTTGAAAAGGATGATTATACTTTTTATATTAATGAATTAAAAAATTATTGTAAAAATAATGCATGTTTTGCACTATCCTCTGTTCAAATAGGTATACCAAAAAGATTAATTTATATAAAAAATACCAATAAAAATATGGATAATAATTTTAATTCAGAATACGATGAAAGTATTATTTATATTAATCCTACTATTATTAAATCTAAGGGAAGAACTAAATTTTTAGAAGGATGCGTAAGTTGTACATTTATGCAAAATGATGAAACGATATTTTATGCTTGTATAGTTGATAGGCCTTATTTTTTAGAAATAGAATATTATGACGTAAATGGTAATAAAAAAACCAAAATTATTGAGGGATTTGAAGCAACTGTATTTTCTCATGAATATGATCATTTAGATGGGATACTTCATATTGATAAGTCAGATGAAATATTCAAAATGACTTCGGATGAGATGAAAGAGTACAGGATTAAGAACCCATATGAAGTAATATCTAAAGAATAAAAGTATAATAATTATCTTTACATAAGAAATAAAGAATATAGATATAATAAAAATGGCAATGGGAAATAGGTAATAAATGTTTTAAAAAATGATAATAGGTGTTATAATAAAAATGCATGGAGGGAAAATATGAAAAAAATAATATTAATAATATTTGTAACTTTATTAAGTTTTATTCCATTTAGTGTATCAGCTAATGAATATAAAAGTCTTAACTTTGAT
>CAPQQE010000149.1 GCA_948687865.1 uncultured Bacilli bacterium | reverse complement strand
TGGATAGTATTATTAATGTATTTAAAAATGGTGTTCCAAGTACAAAACAACTTTATTATAAATATTCAATCGGGGGGGGGTTAACCTATAAAAAGTTTAAGAAAAGTTTTGTTATTGTAACTGAATTAAAAAAGTACTTTTTAAATATGAATAATACTATCCATATTAACTCCTTCTATTTTCTTCTATTTTCACTTACAAGTACTATATTATCAGTCATAAATTTAATTCTCTCTATTATACGTTTTGCCTTTATTTTATCAATTTTATCTTTACTCTGACTTAAATGTACCTCAAGTTCATCAATTGATAAATTAGATGAGAAAAATGTTGGTAATTTAGAATCCATTCTATACTGCAAAATAGGACCTAATATTTCATCCCTTGACCACGCAGATATATTTTCTGCTCCTATATCATCTAAAAGGAGTATATCAGATTTTTTCGCATAATTAAATTTTTCATCAAAATCTTTTCCAAAGGATGCTTTTAGATCTCTTAAGAACTCAGGATAATAAATTAGGGCACCTTTATAGCCATCTTTTACAAGTTCATTAATCATAGCAGATAATAAATAAGATTTCCCTGATCCAAAATTACCACTTAGATATAATCCTTTTACATTCTTTTTATCTTTATAATTTTTTATAAAACTAACCATCCACTTTAAAATTTCTTTCCTATTTTTATCGTCAGTGTATATATCTTTCATTTTTGCATTTCTAACTTCTTTTGATACCTCAAAAAAATATCCATTCTTAATATAATTAATGTCATTTAATAATCTATTTTTAAATTTACATGTTTTATGAACAAAACTAAGGTTTCCATCTACTACAATAGGTTTATATAAACAACCCTTAACTTCATTTTTACAATCATCAAGGCATTTACACTCCTTGCAATTTTTCAATTCATTAAAACACTGAACCAAACTGGATGTGTATTTCATTAGATATTTATCGTTTAACTTTATATTGTTTGTAAATTTCTTAAATTCGGGATCTTTATTACACTTAAAATATTGTACCTCTAAATCTTTAATATTATTTTCTATTTTTCCACTAATAATTTCTCTTGCTTTTATCATAAACTACCTCACATAAAATCTTTAAGCAAATCCTTAACTTCGTTTTCTTCTTCTGCACTTAATTTATCCTTTTCGATTTCTTTATTAAACCATTCTGGAAGTTCTGTTTCCTCTTTTTTATATTTTTTTATATCATTTGGTTTTACAATACTTTTTTTCTTTTTACATTCTTTCTCTGCTTGATTCATAGCATCTTCTGCTGTTTCTATGTTAAGTCTTTTCCACTGACCTGCGATTGTCTCAACAAAGTTCTTAGTTAATTTTTTATTGTTTATTTTTATAACATAATCAATTAATACATTAACAACTGCTGGTTTTAATCCAGAGTCTACCATTAAACTTTCTATTAAGGCTAGATCCCTTGCTGTTGGTTTAGCACCATTATATTTACTTCTTAAAAAATTATAAGGAGAAACTGTTTCGAATGTATATATCATCTTTGCTCTCTTACTATCATTTCCAATAGGATTTCTTAAATATTCTGGTTGTTTTTGATATATTAATGATGGTAATTTTCCATTATTTTCAAATTGATAATAATTTTTAGTATTTTTTCTAAGAAGCGATTTATCTATATTATGTTTATCATTAACAGAATTAATTATTATAGATTTCATACCTTCAGCATCCAAATTATAAATATAAGAAAGGTTTTGAATTAATAATCTTTCATCTTTATTAAAGGTATTTTTTGATAGTAAACCATTTGGCAACATCGATATAAGAAAATCAAAATCAAAATCAAAATTATTCTGTATTTCCAAGTCTAATTTATGAATACTTTTGATATCAGGAGATGAATTTTCAAATATCGTACCAGGAGTACTTTCAAATACATCACTGAAATTTTTAGTAATATCTATATAATTATTATAATTAATTCTAGGAATTTTAAATCTATTAACCAATCTCTCATACTCTTTTTTTCCAACATTATTATATAAAACTATATTTAAAATAGGATGTGAAAATATCTCGCTAGCAGATAATGGAGAGAATATCTCATAAATATAGGTATTTACAT
>CAPQQE010000148.1 GCA_948687865.1 uncultured Bacilli bacterium | reverse complement strand
CCTATGATAATTGTGAATAACTATGATAAAAATGGAAATAAAATTAATCCAAGTGATATAAAAATTACAGATATGGTTATATATGAGATTGTTAAAAAATATGCACATATATAAAAATCATCATGTAATAAAATCCAATTATGTGGTAAAATGTAATTGGAATCTTATAATCTTGCTTTTTAAGGAGGAGTTAATATAAAAGCGGGATTATATGCAAGAGTTTCTACCGACAGCCAACTTGAAGGATATTCAATAGATGCCCAAAAAGAATTTTTGTTAAGTTATGCAAAAAGCAAAGACTATACAGAGTTTGAATATTATATTGATGGTGGATATTCTGGTAAAGATTTAAATAGACCAGCAATTCAAAAGTTAATTGAAGATTGTAAGAATCATAAAATTGATGCTGTATTTGTATTTAAATTAGATAGAATATCAAGAAGTCAAAGAGATACATTATATTTAATTGAAGAGGTATTTAATAAATATAATGTAAGTTTTATTTCAATGAGAGAGAACTTTGATACATCAACACCATTTGGTAAAGCAATGATTGGTGTATTATCAGTATTTGCTCAACTTGAAAGAGAAACAATATTAGAAAGAACTCGTATAGGACTTAAAAAACGAGCTGAAGAAGGTCTTTGGAGAGGCGGAGGTAAAATACCATTTCCTTATCGTTATGATAGAAATACAGGCACATTAATACCAATTCCAGAACAAGTAGAATTACTTCATAAAATGATTTCACTTTATATTAGTGGTAAAAGTTTTAATGCTATTGGTGATATAGTTGGAATGGATGAATCATTAGTTGAAACTAGAATATTATCCATAACTAATACTGGTAAAGTTCCTTATAAAGATGAAGTTTATGAGGGAAAACATGAAGCCGTAGTATCTGATGAACTTTATGAAGAAATACTCCGAGTAAATAAAGTTAGAAGTCATGAAAAGTATGAAAGACATTACTTACTATCTGGAAAAGTATTTTGTGGACATTGTGGAGCCAAGTATAGATATCAAAAATGGGGAAAAAGATTAATTATGTATTGTTATTCACAACAAAAAAGTAAACCAAGATATATTAAAGACCCTAATTGCAATAATAAAAGATGGGACACATTTGAAGTTGAGGATGCAGTATTAGAAGAATTATTTAAAATGAGTTTAGATATAGACTTATTTAAGAAAACTTTTAATATAGCAACTGTCAATGTAAAAAATGAATATAAGCAAAGACTAGAAGAAATAACAAAACAAATAAACAATCTATTGAACAATATAGCAAGTGGTATAGCTGTTGAAGAAACTAATAATAAAATAAGTGAATTAGAAAAAGAAAAAGAAACAATAGAAGGGAAATTGATTGAATCAGAGCAAAAAGAAAAAGATAACAAAGTATCTTTAAATATGGTAAAGAATTTAAAAGCAACTTGGTTTGATATGGACTTTGATGAGCAAAGAAGAATCATTGAACACTTAATAGACAAAGTTATAGTAAATGATAATGAAATCAATATCTACTATAACATTTATTAAAAAATATTTTTTCTCCCACCGGGGATAATAGTCCGATTAATGACATAGAAATATTTATTTTTAGTGACGAAACTATTTCGGATTTCGCTGATGGAACTATTAATTTAGTTAATATATTTAGTTTATTTGCTCCAAATACTTTAAATAGTTTTATTAAGTCTTTATCACATGCTTCCATACCATTTAAGATAGTTATGCTTGTAACGATAACACTTATTAAAAGCGAATTAAATATTATGGATTTAGTTGATGCCCCTAACCAAATGATGATTAAAGGACCTAAAGCGACTTTTGGTAAACTATTAATTGCTACTATAAATGGATCTAAAATACTTTTTAGAGTTTTAAATGAATACAGTAGTAAAGCAAATATAAAAGCAATGATAAAAGATAAAATAAATGATATAAGAACTTCTATGGACGTTGTATAAATATGAATAAATAAATTATTATCATGAATTAAATTAATTAAAGTTGTTAGCACTTTTGATGGAGATGAAAAGATAAACGAATTAATAATATTAAAACGTGATAATAATTCCCATAAAACTAAGAAAGAAATGAGTAATGAAAATTGACTTAGTCTTATGAGTATTTTATTTATTCTTATTTTCTTTAAATATAGTTTATGTTCTTCAGTCATGATCTATGTTTCTCCATATATCATCATATAAAGTATCAAATATTTCATCTTTTTTTCTAGTACTTGGTAAAATAGTCTCATCAAAGTTTAGTTTATATATAGCTTTTATTCTACCCGGTCTTTTCGTAAGTAATATTATATTAT
>CAPQQE010000147.1:1592-2338 GCA_948687865.1 uncultured Bacilli bacterium | reverse complement strand
TTCATCTATGGAAGCATAATCTCTTATATTTCCGCTTTTATCTTTGTTTTTTTCTCTCCAACTTTTTGAAGTCATACCAAATAAAGCCATATTAAGAACATCTGCTTCTTCGGCATAAATATAATTTATTTCTTCTTTTGTTAATTCCTTAGGTATTAAATTTTCTTTAATAGCACTGGTATGAATTCTATAATTAATTTTAGATAATTCTCTTTTAGTATTCCACCCTAATTGTCTTTGTTCTTCAGTCTTTAATCTTTCAAATTCTTTTATTAATAACAATTTAAACTTAGGACTAATCCACATACCAAATTCAAATGCTATGTCTTTATGTGCATAAGTTCCACCATATCTACCAGTTTTTGAAACAATTCCTATAGCATTTGTTTTATTAACCCATTCTTTTACGCTGATTTTATAACTATTAAGACCCGCTTGACTTTTAATTGTGGCGAATTCGCCATAATTAAAATTTGGATTATAAAGTTCTTCCCAAATACCTAAAAATTCTATAGTGTTTCTATTTCGTAACCAATCAGATACGAAAAATTCACCATCTTTTGATTTAAGCATATCAGTAATAGAAATATAATCTTCATCGTTTATTTTTGTATAACTAATTATTTGATTATCTACGTTTAATTCTAACATTATATAAACACACTCCTTAATTTATTAGTCTTGCACTCTGATATCATCTTGCCAATATCATAGTGTGTTATCATGTTGGTATAATAATTACCATG
>CAPQQE010000147.1:0-1582 GCA_948687865.1 uncultured Bacilli bacterium | reverse complement strand
ATTACTTGTTTTCCTCTGATTTCATAAATCATATCTTATATTTTTCTTGCATTATTTAATATAATTTTGTTCATAAAATCCTCCTGAATTTTTGATAATATTATATCAAACATTTGTTCTTGATTCAACTATTATTTCATTAAATATTTAAATTTATTCCTGCACTTAATAATGATAATATAAGACTACGTTAAAAATGGTAATGTTATACCATATGTTATCATAGTAATAAGTAAACTACTTCCTCCATAACTTAAAAATGGAAGTGTTACTCCCTTGATGGTGCTTTCTTAACTGTTTTTTAATAGGTAACACTTCTAAATAACTATTTTTTATACAATTTCTTTTAATTCTGTAAATCTTAGATATATTTAATTATAATTACAAGTTGATATTATTTTCTCGTTTATTTGCCACTAAATATTTTTTTATAAACTTTATTTATTACTTCTTGATTAAATTCATTGAACGAACTATTTACTAGCAAACGAGAATTATAATATTGATCAATTTTTTCTATATCAAGTATTTGTCCTTGTATAAAACAACAAAAATAATACATTGAGAATAAATTATATATTATAGTTTTTTTACGTATATCTTCAAGACTAATTAAACCTTTTTTATATTGTTCACTAACCATTTGTAATTGTAAATTTTTATATTCTTCATTAAATGTAATATCAGATGCTATATCTCCAAATCTTATATAATGTTTATACATTTCAAGACTTTCCTGTAACTCACTTTTTTTATAAGCATACTCAATAAATAATTCATGAATATCATTAGATTCGTTATCAGATATTAACGAGTAATCTATTATACTTGAGATACCACCTATTTGTATATTTTTTGACAACATGTCTATATCATTAATACTGTCACCTAGTGAGAACAATAATTTATTTTTTAAATCTAAATAATTAAAAACTTCACTTTTTCTTTTAATTATTTGAAATATATATTCATTCCCTACAAAATAAAAGCAATTATTTTTGTTTACATATTGTGATAAATTTGCTTCTAATCCCTCATCTTGTAAAAACACTTTTATTTGCCCTATATATTTTATATATAGTTTTAATGTTTTACCAATCCAATGGTCAATAAAACAATCTATGCCACAATGACCTAAATTTGTAACAATTACTAACTCATTTCCATTATATAAAAACTCTTCTAAATCTTGGTTTAATTTTGAAATAGCAAAGTCTTGTACATTTATTGCATTTGAATCACTGCAATCAAAATTGGTATGATAGATCTTATTTATATCTTCTGGATTGGAAGGGATTAAAGAATCAAAATAATCAGAAATTAATACTTTCTTCATAAGAAACTCCTTTTTTTCCCTCATATTGTATCATAACATTTAAAATAATACTAGCATTTGATATCCTAACAAACATATGATAAAAAAGTACATTTTCTCTTTAAATATTACTCTCATTATTTTTTTTGATAGGTTAGAATTTCACGATTTATTATTATTTTTTGAAATCACAAATTATAGTTAAAACTTTTAATTCATCCATAATCATCTCTTCATTTTTTATCTTTTCCAAAATTAATCTATTAA
>CAPQQE010000146.1:1549-2346 GCA_948687865.1 uncultured Bacilli bacterium | reverse complement strand
AGCTTTTTTTACAAGCGAATCCATAAGGACATATACTTTCATCCTTAGTAGATGTTAAAAATTCAGAATAAAATTTTAAACACTTTTCGTTTTTTATATTATTTTTGCAAAAATCACAATAATGAGTAATTATTCCTTCAAAAAACTCTCCATTCTCATAAAAATTAACTAAATTTTTCATATATTGATTATACCTACTTTAATATCAAATTTTACATTTAAATTATTATTAACTTCCAAAAATAATTTATCTTTAGATAATATATCTTTTTTTTCAATAAAACTTCTAACATATAAGTCTTCAAGCTTCATAATCTCTTTTTCAGTTATCCCTTTATTTAATAGCATCCTTTTATACATTTTCCAAGATTCTACTGGATTAAAAAACTTTTCTATATCTTGTTTAATGTACTCTATCAACTTTTCTTCTTCTCCTTTTAAAATCAATTCATCAGCATATTTCAAATAATCATTAACTTGCGAACTAAATGAAGCCGCTAATAATAAATAAACAATTTTATTCGGATATTTTTCTTTAATCAATTTAATTAAATTTAATCCTTCATGATCACTATTAAAATTTAATCCAACACCTTTATAATCACAAACAATAACGGAATAACTCTCTACATCCATCAATTCGTCTATATCAGTTTTCCACGATACTCTATATCCGATTCTTCTTAAAGTATTTTCAACATCCAATTTATCATCGTCAATTATTAGTATTTTTGTGTTATCTATTTTATACTTATCATCTAATTTCATTATTGCATTAACTGGCAGATCCTTTAAAG
>CAPQQE010000146.1:0-1539 GCA_948687865.1 uncultured Bacilli bacterium | reverse complement strand
TCTTATATCTTGTATCCACATATCTATTCATAAGTGCATTTACTATTCCCATTACTTCCACTTCCTTATTGTAAATATTATATTATAAATTGCATCTTTTATTTTTCTCTAATAATAAATTATAAAAAGTATTAATTAAATGCCTACTTCTAATTTTATTTTCAAATAATTATTAAAATATTTACACTTTACCAAAACTTTTCTAGAATAAACTGATTTATTTTTAAACAAATCTTTATTTATATTATATCATAAACTAATTAAATGTATTTCAATTTTATTAAACTAAAAAAGATACTTTCCTATCGAAGTACCTTAATTACTTGTATTTACTTATCTTTATAGCCATTCTTTTATTTTTGGATTTTTCAGTATCCTCCATGACCACTGTCAATTATCACTTTCAAAGACATATATTTCACCTCAGTATAGTATATGAAAAAAAGAACCTATTGGTTCAAAACTCTTATCAATAAGTTAATTAATTCATAGATACTAAATTGATTTTTAACTCTACCTATAATTTATTATAAAAATTATAGTAGCAAAATGTAGTTTAATATAAGTCAAAGAATTTTCCAACGCCAAACGTGCTTAATTTTATCAAATATATTATAATCATTAAATAAAAAATGAAAAACTTGTAATAATCACATTATATCGCCACCTCCTGAGTGCCCTTGCATATGTTACTAATTATTTTCTTTAGATTTCTTACTGGCTTTACCAGCTCTTCCATAAGGATTTCTTGCTAAATTCCTATTCTCATATTTAAATTCTTTATCTGGTATAACATTCAATTACTATTCGATCAATTAATAAATCATATAAATCCTTTTTTGATTTTTTTAGATTTAATAGTTCTTTTATTTGCTTGGTATAATCTGGTGTGATATCCTTTGTGTTTTTTACTCTATACCTTTCCATCTTTTGCAATTCAACTTTCCTATTAATTTCTGATAGTTTTTCATCATATTCTTGTGATAATTCCTTATACATATCAGCTGAAATAACTTCATTACATCTATCTTCATATAAAATAGTTAATCTTTTTGTTAATTTCTTTTTGTCTACTTCCAGCTGATTTATAATATTATCAATTTTATTTGTGCTCTCTTTTACATTTTTGGCAATCTCTGAATTTAATTTTTTTACATCTAATTTCTTTATATAAGTATTCACATCTTCATCAATTTTTTCAATTAACTGTTCTTCTAAATAGTTATATGGGAAGAAATGAGATGTACATCTTACTCTTAATGGATCTCTAGAATATTTGTTGCAATTAACTGTCCAATAATCATGATTTCTTCTATATGAAACGGTTAATTTATTTCCACATTCCTTACAGAACAGTTTTCCTTCAAACAATCTTATTTCTCTTTCTATTTTTACTTTATATTGTCTATTAAAACCTTTTCTTATAGCTTGGCAATATTCAAATGTTTCTTTATCTACTAAAGCTTCATGGGTATTTTCTACAATAAACCATAATTTTTCATCTAAACTTATTTTCTTTTTAGATTTGTAATTAACTTT
>CAPQQE010000145.1 GCA_948687865.1 uncultured Bacilli bacterium | reverse complement strand
TACAAAAAATGAATATCTTTGATGATATTAATGTGGCAAATGTAACCAGTACAAGTGATTTTGAATTTAGTATATTGGGAAAAGAACCAGTTGCTTTATATGTAATTGTTCCAGATGAGGATAAAACATATTTTACTCTTGTAACAATTATAGTTGGATTACTTTATAGAGATTTAGTAAAACTAGCTAACAGTAATGACAAAAAGAAATAGACTTTATTCTTGATGAATTTGCTAACTGTCCACCATTAGCTGATATTGAAGCAATTGTTTCTGTAGCTAGATCAAGAGGTATGCATTTTCATTTCTTTATTCAATCTTTTTCTCAGTTGGATAATGTATATGGTAAGGATGTTGCTCAAATAATTCTTGATAACTGTGGATTAGTATATTTAAAAACGAATACTCAAGAGACAGCTGAAGAAATATCAAAAAGATTAGGTAAGAAAACCATCGAATCTAATAGTGTAAGACAATCCATGTCTTTAATGAACTACAATGGTGATAAATCTACTAATTTAATTGGTAGAGATTTAATGACTCCAGAAGAGGTAAAACAGCTTCATTATAAAACTATTATTTTTCCTATTATAGGATTTCCTATATTTAGAGATACTGTTTTATACAGTAAGTTTAGTTGTTATGAATCAGGCAAAATTGAAAGAATATCTAATCCATTAAAGAATCTGTCTAATACATATTTTACTGTTGAAGATATTAAACATGAAGTAAAAAGTAAAAAAGCAAGGGATAGTAAAGCTTCCAAAGAATACTATGATGCTTTAGAACTTGCTGATAAAGAGAATCTTAAACCAGTTGAGGTTATCATTGAAAAGATATTTAAAACTGATTTTGATATTAAATATAATATTACAACTAATCATAGAGCTTATATGAATGTTGAAGTTAATAGAAAATTAATACAAAAGGAAAAATCATTACTTAATACAAAAATAAAATCAGAATTTTATCATACTGAAATAAAAGAATCTGAAGAAAAGACAATAATAAATATTTATAATGAAAATCCTAATTTAAGTTTAGGAATGAAATGAGGCTAGTTGCAATGACTAGCTCCTTTTTTTATGGTAAAATGTATGTAGAGGGATATTCTATGAAAAATGATAAATATGATTTATATGTCAAAAAGATTGATAAGATTAAAAAGCATTTAAAAAAGGATAAGTTATATTTGGAATTACAACTTTTAAATTATGAAGGTTATTATCTTTATATTATAATTAATTATATAAAAAAAATTGATAGTTATAAATTAATATGGTTTGATTTGGAAGATTTAGAAGATAATAAAATAGATAAATATTTTAGTTGTGAATATATTCCTAATGAATTAATTAATAGAATTAATGAAAAGTTTGAAAAGTACATAGTTAGTTCAAAGTATAATGAATCAATGGAATCAAAAGAAGATGTAGTCAAACTAAAGGCTTATATTAAAACTAAAGAGGATGATTCTATAGATGTTTCCTTTCATAAATTTTTACCAAAATCATTGGCTCACCTTTCGGATCTTTTTATAATGGTTTTTAATAATTTACCAAGAAAACTTGAAAACTTTTTATTTGAACTGTTAGCAAAATTGACTGATAGTACAACAAAATATGAATATAAAAAGGAATTTTATTTTGATTTATTTAAGGATGATATAGATTCTATATTTGCATATCAAATAAGAGAAAGAGGAAAAAAATATTACGAAGATAAAACTATATCTTATTT
Source organism: uncultured Bacilli bacterium (assembly GCA_948687865.1). The sequence goes on along the minus strand of CAPQQE010000145.1, from coordinate 678 downwards.
AGAAAAAATAGAAGATAGATATTTTGCTATTGTAGAAGGTACTGAAAAATATTTGGTTATTATAAAATATAATGATGAAGAAAAAATCATGCAAGTATATTGTTCATGTCCATGTGAATTTTACTGTAAACATATATATGCTGTGATACTAGCTGTAAGAAATAATGAATTTAATCGTTTTTATAAGATTATGTATAAGAATCCTAATGAAAGTTTACTTGAAAGAATAATGAGTTTTGATTATTTCTTATGCACTGGTGTTATAGAACAGAATTTAGAAATTATTAATAATTATGGAGAGATAGAGTTAGTCCCTATTTTAGATATAAATAATAAATGTAATTGGGAAGTGCTAGAAGATAGTGAAGATGAAAAATTGCTAAAACAAATAAATGAATTTCTTCATGAAAGGTGATGTTAATATGAAAACTATAAAATTTTATAAGTATGATGGTACATTAGAAAAAGAAATTCCTTTAATTGATGAAAACTTGGCAAAAACAAATGGTATGTTATTAAAATGCTACTTAAATAATAAGAAAGAAAAAATTGGATATGGAGATCCATATAGAACTCATGATAAAGATTCATATGATGGTGAAGTTCATGATTACATCAACTTGTGGACATGGGATAATTTGGATGAAGAAAGACACCAGCTTATTGGTGATGGTGATA
>CAPQQE010000144.1 GCA_948687865.1 uncultured Bacilli bacterium | reverse complement strand
AATTTAGGGATATTAGAAAATGATATACAAAATTTTGATTATAATCAAAATTATAATAAATGGATAAAAAGTCAAAGTAGTAGTTTAGAAGAACAGGCTATAAATAATATAAACATTGAAAGAAAAATGTTGAAGATTCTTAGATGGAAAAGACTAATTACTGAAATATTAGAGGATTATAAGATAAAAGATAATTCAAAATATAAATTCATGTATTTAAAATATTTTAGAAGATTAAAACCTTTGAAGATACAGGATAAATTAAATATATCTGTAAAAATACAAAAAGATATACAAGAAGAAATTTTACAATATATTCTTTTGTCTGCCATAAAAAAAGATATGTTGAGAGTAGATTATTAAGATGAAAGCAAAATGTTGATTATGAAATATAAAAGCAAATTAACAATATTCTTAATAATTACATTTACAATTACATTTTGCATATCTTTGTATTTAGTGATTAAAGATTTTATACAATATCAAGAAAATAATAAAATTACAGAAGAATTAATTGATGATGCAATTGAAATAGATTCAAAAACAGAAGAACCCTTAATTGATTGGAATTATTTAAAATCTGTTAATGATGATATAGTAGGATGGATTGAAATTGAAAATACAAAAATTAACTATCCAATATTAAAGGATAATGAGAATTTATATTACTTAAAACATACTTATAATAGAAAATTTAATAATAATGGTTCAATTTTTGTAACTGATTCTAATTTTTTTAATACAGAGGAAACAGTAATATCACATCAAAATATAAAAATTTACACTCCTACCCAAAATTATAATTGTAAAATATTTAGTTGTTATTCAATAGGTATTGAAACAGAAAATGATAATATAAAGGACTTAAATTATCAAGAAAGAATTAATTATTATAAAAATAGTAGTAAGAATTCTATTTCTAATGTTGAGATAACAGATAAAATAATAAAATTATCTACTTGTTCTTACATTAATGCAAAAACAAGACCTACCAACCAAAGATATTATATAATTGCTACCCTAGAATCAATAAAATAAATAACATAAACTTATAATGGAGGTAATATGAAAAAAGAAGAAAATTATAAAGTAATTTTAGGAAAAAATGATTTAACACAAAATTTATTGGCTCTATGTATATTGTCAGATCATGGAAGAATAAATTTACTTGATAATACTTATCAGACTAAAAAAGAGGAAATTGAAAAAGATGAAGGCATTGGAAAAGGTATGCCTTTTTTGTCTAAAGATTACAAGAAAAGGATTTTGGAAATATCAAGGGATATGGCAATATTAAGCCAAAATGATTTGTATAAGTTTATACAAAATGAAATAGATATTTCAGATAATAAAGAATATGAAAGCATAGAAGATAAAGAAACTCCAAATTATGATTATTAAAGGAGAAAACAATGTTAAAGATAATATTATCAAAAATTAAGCAAACAGAAGATAAAAAGAAAAAAGTTGTTGATAAACAATTAAAACTTCAAAGTGAAATAGATAAATTTGATTTAGAATTGAAGAAATTGAATTCATATAAAAAAGAGTATGAAAAATTGGAGAAGAATGTTACAGAATTTTTAGAAAAGAAATAGGTGGTGATTATAATGAATGAACAAGATGAAAAAATACTTGAACAGTATTTAAAAGATTTAAAAAAACAAAGAATTATTATCTCATTGATTCTTTTTCTAATTGTTATCATTGGCTTTATTTTTTCTAAAGAATATATGAAAAGAAATGGCGATTCTCTAAATATCAATAATGAGGTGATAGAAGTAAAAGAGCAAGAAAATAGTGAATTAGTAGAAATGAATACTACAAAATATGAAAATGAAATTATCCAAGAAAATGTAATAGATAACACAATAGTAGATGTTATTCAGGAGGAACCAATTGAAAAAATAGAGATAAATGAATCAAAGGAAACAGTAAATATAGGAGAAACTATACCTAATGATTCAACATCAATTACATCTCAAACAGAAACATCAAATATATACGAAAAACCTAGTAGTAAATATTTTTTATTTACAGAAGGTTATACAATGGAAGATGTATCAGAGGCTGCACAAAACTATTTGAAGTCAAGTGGATATGCTGGTGAATGTGTACCATTACAAGATTCCGAAGGTGTATATATAGGAATGAAAGTAATTTTTTACTAATTTTAAAATTTTTACTAAAAAGGGGCTGACAAATTTTTTTGAGCACGTTACAATAATAATAGAAAGGATGATGTTATATGAAAAAGAAAAAATTTATTATCGTTTTTATTATTATAGTTTTAGTAATTATAGGAGTTTTAGCATTTGTTCTATTTACGAATTATAGAGATTCACAAATTTCTTTAATTCAAGATAATGTAATTATAGAATATGGAGAAAGTTATAATCCAATAATTGATGATTTAATTGATATTGAAAAATTTAGTTTTATTGATAAAGATAGAGTAGAAATAAACTCTAATATTACAAATGAAGAAAATAAGGATTATCCAGCAGTTGGAGAATATGAAATAAA
>CAPQQE010000143.1 GCA_948687865.1 uncultured Bacilli bacterium | reverse complement strand
CTCAACTTTTAAGTATATATGAAATACCTAATATAGATGATTTTAGCTACAAGACATTTGATATATTTAAAAATAAATCTTTAAAATATTTGTTAAAAAGTTATAACTCAAAATGTGGATTCTATAATGAATTTTTAGAGAATTATATGGATTTATTTAATGAAAATTATATTCAAGAAAATAAGATGTTTGAACTTCAATATTTAATAAATAAAAAAATTGATATTAAAAAAAGTGTGGAATTAACGCGTGATTTTTTATCAAGTAATAATAAATTTTTATATAATAAATTTACTGAAATATCTAAAAATCAGAAAATAATTTATATACCTAGTGAACTAAAGTACATTAAATACTTTGGATTTACATGTTATAGTGCAAGTAATAAATTTAAACCATACATAATATTATATTATTTACCAACTATATTTACACCAATAACATTAGTTCATGAACTTGGACATATATATGATTTTGAACTTACTAAAAATAATGTAACTAAGGAACGAAATAATAAATCTTATAGTAATTATAATGAAGTTTATTCATATTATATGGAACTGTTATTCTATGATTTTTTAGAAGAACAGAAAATATTTAAAAAAGATGTAGATGTTGTAAAAGCGGATTATATCAATGGTATGTTTAGAAATTTGGTGGATTTGGAGGATTTGTTAAGTAGGGATATAAATAATATTAGTGAAGTCTATTATAATTATAATGATATTCTTGGTATTCCAAACTATTTGTTAGGCAAAGTACTCGCATATGAATTTTATGATATGTATAAAGAGGATAAAGAAAAAACAGTTATTAATATAAATGACTTTTTAGTAAATTATGGTAAAGATACAGAATTAAAATTCTTAGATAGTTATCGTCTTGATAGGGAAAAAATATTATCTGGTGATACATTAAAAAAATATATATATACAAATTATAGATATTACTGATATTAGGACAAAAAAGTCCTTTTATTTTATAATAAAATGGTATATAATTAAATTAAATAGAAGGTGATTATATGAAATATTGTACAAATTGTGGTGAAAAATTAAAAGAAAATAATAATTTTTGTACTAAATGTGGTAAACCAACAAAGAAAGAAATGGAAAGATTAAACAAAGAAAAACAAGAAAGAAAATCACAAAATAGGGAGAAGACTATTTTATGGTTCGGTACATTACTTGTAATAATATCAAGTATAATATTTGCTTTTAATAATTGGGATAATATGTCAGATATATTTAAGATAGTTTTTCTGATTATAGAAAGTGTAATATTCTTTTTTACATCTATTGTATTTAAAAAATTAAATAATGTTTATGCACATAGAACAATGTGGTTTTTAGGAACTATTTTTATCCCATTAATATTAAACTTAATAGGAGAATATGGGTTACTTGGTAATTATTTATCATATGATGGAAATGGAATTTTTGTATATTTAGCTATTTCTTCATTTATATGTTCTGTTATAAATTATATTAGTTATAAGTATACTAATTTTAGATTATTTAAATATATTAGTTATCTATTTGCTTATTTAATAATAGTATTTATATTATTTATATTTAAACTTGATTATTATAAAGAAAAAGATTTAACAATTCCTATATTATGCGTTATAAACTTATTAATAATTATAATAAATATTTTTGCAAAAAATAAATCAATTGATATATTTATTTCGATGATAACCATTATTTTTGTTCCATTTTCTATTTCATATAGCTCATATTATAGTGATAGTAATTTAATATTATCTAATATTGTATATTCTTTTGAAATAGTTACCTTACTTTTAGTGATAAAAACTTCAAAAATTAATTTTATGAGATACATTTATATATTTATATTATATCTATTTATAAATATATTAGTAAATAATTTAAGTTTAAATATTAATTTAGCTACGTTTATTAGTACATTAGCCTTAATATTAACATATTTTATAATAAAAACTATAGAAGATAAGGAACTTTCAATCATCTCATTTATATTAACTTCCTTAATAATATATATGGAATTGATATTTAGTAATATGAATGAAATATTAATGTTAATAATATCTTCTATAACACTTATATTCAATTTATTTATAATAAGATTTAATATTGGAAATGTGGAAAAAAATATTTCAAAGGTACTTTTACCATTATCCCTTGTGTTTATAATATCTAGTATATTTTCAATAATTTCAAGTGATAAACAAGAATTTGTTTTGATTGTAACTAGTACTATTTGCTTTTTAATATATGTACTTCTTAGCTATAAAAAAGAAAAAGATACTATTATAAATATCTTTGAAATATCATCATTTATATTCCTTACAATTTCTAGTTTCTTAATTATACTTTTTTCAAGAAACCAACTAGCATTTATACTTAATCAATTATTATGGTCATATTATTTTTTATATTATTTATTAAATAAAAAGGATAATTTAAAAAGTATTCCTATATTTATTATATCTATAATTAATATATTATTATGTTCAATTAAATTTAGTATTAGTTTATACTACGTATTATTATTTA
>CAPQQE010000142.1:1146-2541 GCA_948687865.1 uncultured Bacilli bacterium | reverse complement strand
TGAACAAGATGATTTTATAGATGAAGAAAAAAGTATTAAAATGCAAATTGAAGAAACAAAAATAAAACTGAATAATTTGAATAATGCTGATGAAAATCTAAATCACAAAGATGATTTAAGGTTTTATAATAACCTATTTCAACTAGAGAAAATGAAATATAAATCTTACTATGTTAGGAAGAATGGACTATGGAACAAACTCACGAAAGAACAAAAAGCAGAACTAATAACTAAATATATTGATTCTATTGAAATTGAGAAAAAGAAAGATGAAATCATAATCAAGAAAATCAATATCAATAAAAAAGAAATAAAAAATATTGGTTATATGTTTAGGAATGATTGTTTTGATATGGCAGTTAATATCAATGATAGAGATGTTATTCTATCAAATGAAAGGACTAAAAAGGATATAGCAAATTATGTAGATTCATTAAGCAAATTTTATAAGATAGCTTCTATTACCATTGAAAAAGACAAGTTGGATATTGCTAGTTTATCAAATAATTCTTTATTACAAATTATCCCTAACAAAAAGGAAAATAAATTTGAAAAAGATAGGTACACATTACTTCAAATAAATGCCTAGATATGATAAAATATTTAACGAAGAAAAAAACTTGGAGGTATTTTATGAAAGAAAGAGTATCACATCTAAATGCTACAGTTTGCTATTTAAAAAAAGACAATCAAGTCTTGATGATTAAATTTGCAAAAAAATGGGGACAAGTATATGCCCCACCAGGAGGAAAGTTTGAAACAGGAGAAACGCCTTTAGACTGTATAATAAGGGAATTTAAGGAAGAAACAGGCTTAACTTTAATAAATCCAAAATTACAAGGAATATCTTATTGGCATGATTCTTATGAAGGTATAATTTTTGTTTATACTGCAACTGAATATGAAGGTAATCTTTGTCTAAGTTCTTCTGAAGGTGAATTAGAATGGATAAAAACCGATGACTTATTGACAATTAAACAGTTCGAACAAAACGAAAAATTTACACCACATTTATTTAAAGATGAATTATTTGAAGGAAAATTTTTATTAGATGATAAATGTAAAGTATTAAAGTATGAAATAAGAAAAATGTAGGTGGTAGAATGAAAACTATAATGGTAGATATGGATGATGTTTTAACTTATGGTAATTTTTCCAAAATATTAGAAGATTATTTAGGATATAAGCCGGATTATGATAGCATTAAGACTTACTATAAACAAGATATCTTAGGAGATAAAAAAGAAGATTTTTTCAGTAAATTTAAAGATATGGATATGTATGAAAATGCTACTCTTTTGCCAGATTGTTATGAGGTGTTAAAGGAGCTAAGTAATTATTATAAAATATATATTTGTACAGATTATATTTGGAGAGAGATAATCGAATTTGCAG
>CAPQQE010000142.1:251-1136 GCA_948687865.1 uncultured Bacilli bacterium | reverse complement strand
AATTTAAGAAACAAGTATCATTTTTTGTATGAAAAATTGGACTTTATTGAACCCAAAAATTTTATATTTGTTGGAGATAAGACTATTGTAAACTGTGATATTAAAATAGATGATAAAATAGGTAATATTGATGGTGCAGCAACAAAGTTACTTTTTACAGCTTGGCATAATAAGGATTTAACAGAAGATGAATTAAAAGAACAAAATGTTATTAGAGTTAATAATTGGAAAGATATTAAAGAAATACTTTTAAATAATTAACTATATATAAATTTAATGATGAGCAAGAGATTGCTCTTTTTTGTTGTCTAAATTTAGAAGGGAGGCAAAATTATTAACTACTTTTTTCAAGTAGTCGTACCCCAAATTCTTGATTATTTTAAGGAAAATAAAGAAGTAATTCCTAACTATCTAATGCTTGAAGTTTTAAAAAAAGATAAACAATATCAAGAACAAATTGAAGAAATTTTAGAATTATCAAGGTGAAGGTATTAAAACATTACATGAATTATCACAAAAAGGTAGTCATAATGAGAGGACAAAAGAAAAATATAAATCTAATCCTAATATTAGAGTTGAAGATAGTAAAAATAATATTGAAATAATAAAATGTAATAAGTATGTAGACAAATTTTATGAGATGACAAGAGAGTATCAAAAAGAACATTATGATAGAATGAAGAATATGAGAGCTGATAGAAAAAAGTCTTTTTATGATATGGTTAATGATTCTAAAAGTGTTGTTGCTGATGAAATGATATTCACAAGTGACAATGACTTCTTTAAAAATATGAGTAAAGAAGAATTAATGAAATGGGCAAATGAAACTATGAATTTTGTTTATGAAGATTTAGGTTATAAAAAAGAGCAAATTTTACATTCTGT
>CAPQQE010000142.1:0-226 GCA_948687865.1 uncultured Bacilli bacterium | reverse complement strand
AAACGATCATATGTCAAAGATAAAGTGCATTTATGTGAATTACAAGATAGATATCATGAGAGATTAACCAAGAAAGGATTTAAATTAGAACGAGGAGAAAAACACACAGGAGTTAAACATTTATCAATGGGTCAATTTAAAAATGTTGCTAGATATTATGACAGACAAGCATTTAAAAGCAAAAAATATTGAAGAAAAGTATAATGCAATAACTGAAGAACTTTTA
>CAPQQE010000141.1 GCA_948687865.1 uncultured Bacilli bacterium | reverse complement strand
ATCTACTTGTTATCTTCTATTTTTACATTTTTTATATCGTTTAAGTCCATATTGTTAATGTCAATAGGGAAATGTAAAAAAATTTGAATTTATTTATGTACAAAATTGTACATTGTTATATTTTAAGTTTTGAGGGATAAATATATTTATTTATCCTTTTTTTCCACAGTATCTTTATACAATACATTAATTATCTCTCTTCCTAAATCTTGCATAAGTGATTTTACTATTGTGTTTAAAAATGTCGTTTCTTTTTTATATTTTTCGTATAAAAAATAATTACAATTACTTTTGTGACTTTCCATATAAAACTTAATTCTTGTTTGCTCTTCTGTTTTTTCTGGCATCTTATCTATTATTAATTCCATTATATCTATTTCTTCTTCTCTCATTCTTTAATTCTCCTTTATTTCTTTTTCTATTTTATCTTTTAATCTATAGGAATTGCCATTTATATTTATAATATGTGAATGATGTAACAGTCTATCTAATATTGCATTTGCTAATGTTACATCTCCAAATATTTCATGCCATTTTCCAAACGATTTATTTGTTGTTATTATTGTAGAATGATTTTCATATCTTTTATTAATTAGTTGAAATAGCATATTTGCTCCTTCTTTATCTATTGGTAAAAACCCCATTTCATCTATTATTAACACTTTATATTTTGCATAATGATTTAATCTGTTCATAAATCTATTTTCTGAATTTGCCTTCTTTAAATTTGATATTAGATCATTACAATTTATAAAATATGTTGAATCTCTATTCTTTGCTGCTACTATTCCTATTGATGTTGCCAAATGTGTTTTACCTACTCCGTGGACTTCCCACAAATATTATATTTTCTTTGTTTTCTATAAATCTTAAGTTCTTGAAATCTAATATTTGTTCTTTATTTATTGTTGGTTGAAATGAAAAATCAAAATCTTCGAAATTTTTTATAAATGGAAATCCTGCTGTTCTTACACATCCATATATTGCTTTTTCATTCATTAGTTCTATTTCTAAATTTGTTAATTCGTATAAACTATCTACTACATCTTTTTCTTTTTTATTTATTAATTCTATATACTTGTCTAAATTTTCTTTTATTCTTTCTAATTTTAATATTTCTAAATTATTTGTTAATTTTATATAATTACTCATTTTTTACCTCACATAATTTATTTAAATTTTCTAAATTTTTTCTTGCTAATGCTTCTATTTGTTCCTGTGTCTTATTTTGCAATACGCTTTTCAATCCCTCAATATAATGTTCTTCTTTATAATTTATATTTTTTTCTGAAATATCGTGCATTGTTATTAATTCTTTGTTATAATATACATACAGTTTATTATTGTCTTGTTGTATATCTACAGTACAATTTATAAATTTTGTAGGAACTGAATATCTTTTTCCTTTATAGTAAAATAGTGCTTCATTTGATATTTTTAAATGTAATGTGTCTATCAAATACTGCTCTATTATTTTTGATTTTGGTAATGGGTTTAGATATTCTTTTTCCTTATTAAATAACATTATCGGTGCTACATTTATTGTTGGATTTACTTGTCTATTTACTTTTTTATTTATTTCTCCAATTATATTTATTAGTTCTTTTTCATCTTCAAATTCATGATTATATGGAATTAACCAACTCATAAATCTATTTGCTGATTCGTCTTTTCCTTTTGTAAATGGATGTCTTGGCTTACACTTTTTGACATTAATTCCTACATCTTTTATAAATGTCTTAAATTCTGGATAAAATTCTCCTGTCTTTGTATTTACAATGCTACTCATATTATCTGTAAGTAATTCCTTTGGTAATCCTCCAATATACTCAAAGGTTTTTATTAAACATCTTTGAACATCTATTCTGGTTTTAAATTTACTATATATGAACACATGTAATCTACTCGCTCCTAATGTGGCTGAAAATATATTAAATTCGAATATTTCCCCATTCTTGCTTGTCATTCTCATATCTTCTTTCCAGTCAAATTGTAACTGTTTTCCGAATTCTGTTTCATACCTTAAATGTACTTTATTATTTTTTATTGGTTTTAATTTATGCTTTTTTATGTATTTGTAGAAATTTGAATATGTTCCTATGTCTTTATCTTTACTAAAATATTGATATAATCCTGTTACTGTTATTCCTGGTAATTCTAACTTTTCTTTTATTTCTTCTTTTAATTCATCCAGTTTTGACTTTCTAATTACTTTTACATCTTCTCTGCAATATCCATTATTGTATTTTTCAATTGTTCTTCTATCAATATTATACATTCTTGATAATTCCGAATAATTTGGTTTTATATTTAATGTTTTCAATATTAATAACTCCTTTTTTACTTTTTTACTTTTTTCTTTAAATTCTTCATTCATATTGTTATACCTCCATAAAAAGTATAACAAAAAGAAATGTACTTTTGGAATTTTTTTGTACATTTTTTGTACATTCTTAAATTCCATTTTTTGTACATTCCTATTATACCATTAATAATAATGAAGATGCTGAAATAATAGGGCATTATAGAGGTTATGATGTGTTAAAAACAGATGA
>CAPQQE010000140.1:1556-2603 GCA_948687865.1 uncultured Bacilli bacterium | reverse complement strand
AAGGCATATACTAGTATTATGCTTAATAATATTACCCAGAAGTTTATTACAAACATGCCTCCTAAATATTTTATTTGTGTTATACAGCTTAATATGTAGCTCATAAATAGTATTCCTAGCAAGCTTGCTGTACTAGTTATTGCTAATATTTCTCCTACAAACATTTTATAAATATCTGTTTTCTTTACTCCTATTGCTCTTAATATTACTACTTCTTTTATTTCTTTTTTTAATCCAACACCTGAATACTTAACTACAGGCGCAACAAAATATGGATTACCATCATTGTCTATTTCAAAATTTATTTCATCAAATATTGCAGTTGGGTAGGAAAATCTTAGTTTTCTATATAGATTTTCATTAAATAAGGCTGATTTCATATATTTCATACCTTTATCCAATTTAATAAGTTTAGATTCACCATTTGTTGAATCAACCGTAATATACCCCTTGATTCCATTTTTTCTATTTGTAAAATACTTAATTACACCATTATATTCAAGAGGTGTTACTCTTATAATATTATCATTATAATTTATTTGAGTATACATATCTGATACATCAAATTGGGAAACAAGTTCACTCATTTGCCCCATTGTTCTATCTCCTAATTTAGAAGATGAATTTTTATCTAAAAGTGGTATTTTATTAAAATCTACTTCTTTTACGTCACTAGTAAAATTAGATTTTTCATCCACTTTAATTCTCTCGTAATAAGATCTAGAATTAAATAATGGCGATAGTATAATATTAGTTAACATTATTACTACTCCTACAATTGGAATAACTAATAATAACTTATAATTTTTAAAATTGATATTTTTCTTATGACCTTTTATACTACTTATTATTGTTACTGGAACACTTATCATAGAGTTTATTATAAAATATAATATAATAATAAAACTCAAAAACAACCAGAATGCAGAACTATGTATATTTATAGGTGGAAGCATTATATAATACATTACTCCTATAATTAAAATTGTAATTATTAAACTAAAAATATTAGAATGTTTTTTTATCATTTTAAAATCTCCTCTTTTC
>CAPQQE010000140.1:0-1546 GCA_948687865.1 uncultured Bacilli bacterium | reverse complement strand
ATACTCTGATTATACCACTATTTGTTAAAATATGATATCATTATTTGTAGGTGATAACTTTGAAAAAATTTAACATGATAGATGAAGACTTTATTTGTGATAATTGTAATAACGAAGTTAAAAAAACTGGTTATACTGCAAGAGACCATTGTAACTATTGTTTATATTCTAAACACGTTGATATAAATCCTGGAGATAGATTAAATACATGTGCAGGATTACTTAAACCTGTTGGGATTGAAAAATTTAAAGATACATATAAAATAATATATAAATGTGAAAAATGTAATCAGCTACATAAAAACATTATGGCAAAAGATGATAATTTTAACCTAATTATTGAATTATCTAAAACCCAGTAATATAAAAACATTAGATAATTCTAATGTAAATATTAAATTTATTTTATATATTTTGGTATATCATATTTCGATGTTGGTATATATCCAGGTTCTGAATTAATTACATCCTCTATTCTATTTACAATAGTGGCACAAGTAAGTCTTACAGTATCTGGTTTTTTTATTACAACACTAGTATCTGGTTCTCCATATATAGTCCACTCATTAACATCAACTTCATCCTTATCATATACCTTACCTATACATTCTGAAACAATTTCTATGCCTTCCTTTGTTTTAGTTGTAACAACTGCACTCATCCCAATAACGGATCCTTTTTTTATTTCCATATTAAGAGTTGCACTTTTCATATTTTCATCAGCAATAATAGGGACACATTTTTGATCTTGGCTTATAACATTTAAACCAAATTTATCACAAAGCCAACCATTTGTATTCCACATATATGAAGGCATAAATTCCCCTTTATTTATAAGTTCATTTCTCTTTTCTAAAGAAATATTATCTACACTTGCTATTTTACTATTAAATTCTTCTATCGTATAACCTGCCCCATGTGCTTTTGCTAATGCAATTCCATAATCCTCAACATTATAGCTAGAACTTCCTTTTATCTTAGTTATTTTATGTGTAGCGCCTGCTAAAGTATAAATTAAATTACCCCAAAATACATCTTGGTATCCACTTGCTGTTAATGTACAATTATTTTTTCTAGAGAGCTTGTCTAATCTACTAGTAATTCCTGGGTTCGAATTAAATGGGAATAATGCTTCCTCGCATGTACTAATTGCATTAACTCCAAGTTCTGCACATATTTCAAAAGCTTCTTCTACATCAGAAAGTAAACTCATAGTAGCAATTATCACTATATCAGGTTTTACTTTTTCTATCATATCTTTAGCATCTTCTTTTGAAACTATATTTATTCCTAAATTTTCACAGCCTATTATAGTAGATATATCCTTACCTATTATATCCTCATTTATGTCTACTGCGCCAACTATCTTATAACCCTTTTCAAGAGCATATTTCATAATATATGTTGACATTTTGCCACAACCATACTGCACAATTTTATATTCTTTCATAAATCCTCCCTTATGAGCTTAATATATCATTGTATATATATTTTTGCAACTATAAATTAAGATACCATGTAAAGTATAAAATATACATTTGTATTC
>CAPQQE010000139.1 GCA_948687865.1 uncultured Bacilli bacterium | reverse complement strand
TATAATTAAAAACTACTATAATTTTTATAGTAATTTCCTAATATTATTAATAATTTATATAGTTATTATTTTTATAATCATATATTTATTAATCCACTTATTTTACTTATAACTTTTTTCTCTATTCTTGATATATAGCTTTGTGATATTCCAAGTAATTCCGCAACCTCTTTTTGTGTATATTCCCTGTTATCACTAAGACCATATCTAAGCACCATTATTTGTTTATCTCTCTCATTTAATTTACCAATTTCTCTTAACATTATTTTTCTCATATCATTTTCTTCTAAATCCTTTGTTACTATATCAGACTCAGTTCCTAATATGTCTCTAAGTGAAGTTCATTACCTTCTGAATCAAAACTAAGTGATTCATCTAAAGATACATCTGCTTTTCTTTTCTTATTTTTTCTTAAATACATAAGTATTTCATTTTCTATACATCTAGATGCATAAGTTGCTAATTTTATATTTTTATCATTTTTATATGTGTTTATTCCTTTTATAAGGCCAATTGTTCCAATTGACACTAAATCTTCTAATTCTATTTTTGTATTCTCATATTTTTTAGATAAATAAACAACTAATCTTAAGTTATGTTCAATTAATTTGTCCTTTGCCTTTAAGTCTCCATTTTGAAATAATAACACATATTTTTCTTCCTCTTCTTTTGATAAAGGTTCAGGTAATATATCTGTACTTCCAACAAAAAATAATTCATTATATTTCCCAAATAATTTTCCAAGTAACTCTTTTAATAATTTAATCATGATAAACCCTCCAATAATTTCTCATTTAATATGCAATCTACCCCATCTATATTAATATTTTTAGTAATACCCACTAAAAATTTCTTTTTATATTCTATTCCATCAATATATATTTTAGAAGGAATTATACATTTTAACACTCCACTATCTGATACTGTACTATATGGAACTAATATAGTTTTCATACTCTCAATATTATCTATTTTTTCTTCTTTTACTAATATGATAGGTCTTTTTTTATATGGATCAATCAATTTATTTCCTGTATCTAAGAAAGCATTCATTAGAAATTTCTGATTATCCTTTAAATATAATATAATCTTATAATATTTATTATAATTTTGTTTTAAATCTTTTATCCCTTTTATGTAGTATATTAGAAATATAATGGATAAAATTACTATTTATAAAAAGTAGTCCATTATTTGTATATGAAAATTGGTTATTAATAAAATATAAAAATCCTCCCATTACTATACTTATTATATATAGAAAGTATATGTTTTTAACTGTATATCGTATATTTTTATATCCAAACGTTACTAATACCATTATTATACTTATTATAAATTTATATAAAAATAATATAAATGAATTCATCCTTATAAAGAGTATTATTAATGTTAATGAACCAAGTAATGATCCTGATATAAGTCTATATAATTTAGTATTTCTTTTTAGTAGTATTGATAATGAAAATAATAATATAAAATCAAATAGAGAATTAGTTAATAAAATAATATCTAAATATACTTTCATTTTTCATCACCAATTAGATTATAAAAAAAAAGATATATAAATATTGTCGTTTTAATACAATTTTTATATAAACTTTTTACCTATTAAATTATTTTTATCATGAATACCATTTAAGTAATCTTTTACACTTGTTTTTTTCTTACCTTCTAGTTGAATTACCGTTAAAATTATTTCTCCATCTATAGTTTTAACACCTATACCATCATTATATATATTTATTATTTCACCTATATTTGCATCTTTTTGGCTATTTCCTTTTCTTGATTCATATATTTTTATCTTTTTATTATCTAATACTGCATAACCTACAGGAAAGGGATTAAGACCTCTTATTTTATTATAAACTTCATTAGTAGTTTTATTAAAATCTATTCTTTCTTCTTCTCTTGTTATGTTATATGCATAAGTTACATCTTCTTCATTTTGTTTAATTCTATTATTTTCCCCTGTTATTATTTTAGGTAATATTTTTATTATCATACTAGTACCAAGACTACTTAATTTATTAAATAATGTCCCTACATTATCACTTTCTTCTATTTTTATTTCTTCTTGATATATTATATCTCCTGAATCCATTTTTTCATCCATATACATTATCGTTACCCCAGTTTTTGATTCACCATTAATTATTGCTTTATGTATAGGCGCTCCACCTCTATATTTGGGTAAAAGTGATGCATGAATATTAATACATCCATATTTTGGATAATCTAGTAATTCTTTTGGGATTATTTGACCATAAGCACATGTTATTATTATATCTGGATTAAGATCTATAATTTTTTTATATTCATCTTTTATTTTTATTGGTTGAATAACATTTATATTATTTTCTATTGCAAATTCCTTTACAGGAGAATACTTAATTTCCTTTCTTCTTCCCACTTCTTTATCTGGCTGAGTAACTACAGCAATAACATTGTAGTTTTTTACTAATTCTTTTAGTGGTCCTACACTAAAGTCAGGAGTACCCATATATATAATATTTAATTTATCCATAATTTTTCTCCTCTAAAATAAATTTAATATATCTTTTACTGTAACTAATATCATTAATAGCATAAGAAGCATAAATCCTATAGCATTTACTCCATTTTCTATTTTAGGATTTACTTTTGATCCCTTTATTTTTTCTATAATTAAAAATAAAACTCTTCCACCATCAAATGCAGGAAATGGAATTAAATTCATAAAACCTATATTAATAGATAAGTATGCGGTTAAATAAAGAATCATATATAGAGAATTTTTAACAGTATCCACTACTCCATATATACCAACAGGTCCTGATAAACTATCTATTCCAATATCACCAGTAAATAAA
>CAPQQE010000138.1 GCA_948687865.1 uncultured Bacilli bacterium | reverse complement strand
TCTACATATTCATTTACTAAATTGAAATTATGATTTTTTACATAATCTCTTAATAATTCTTTTTGATTAGTGACACTTTCACTATCAGATTCGTATTTTTTGTCTTTGTCTCTATCTTCTTGAGATAATCTTATATATATCCCTACATTAAATTCAACATCAGTTAAGTAATTATTATTCATCATTGCCTCCATTCCTAATTACTTGACCAATAATTAAGACAAGTGAATAATAACACTATATTAGGATTTATACAAAACTGCGACATATAATTAACTTGTGTTTTTTCTTTCTAATATTTTTTCTATAAGATATCTCAAAATTAAATCTTCAAAAGATATTTTTTTATCATCATTCATATCTTTCACCATTATAAGATTATGCTACAAATACAATATTATTTATAGAATATCTATCCTTTCATTAAGTGTTTCTAATCATTTTTATTTTTCTAAAGTTTGATCATTCATTTCATCAGACCACGATGCAACTTTGCAACAACAAAAAAGAAATAACATTATAAATGCTATTCCTAAAATTATTAATAAAGATAACATTAGTCCATCTTCTCTTCTTTCTTAGGATCGTAATCCATTATTTCTAATTTAATATCAAAATCTCCATCTTTAAATAAGGATGAGAAAGCAGTATGTTTCTCCAATTCAATCATTAATGCATCTTTAATAATAGTTCTAACCCTTTTATCTACATCAAATTTATTACTTCCAGATTGTAAACCTGTTCCTTCTAATATTAATTTATATTTTATTTTATATTCTCTCATAATTTAACCACAAAAAAACACATGTGTCCTATGTGTTTAATTTCCTTTCATAATATAAATTTGACTTTTTCCGATTTGATTATATATCTTCTTTAAGGATTGCCATATTCAGAGCCAAAGCAAATTTAATAATACAACTTTTCTTAATATGCTTTAAAGTCTTATCTGCACATTGAAGTTGCTCTTCCATTACAAGTTCTGTATTTCCCATAAAGAAGATTCCTTTAAAAAAGTGTTGTTCTTCCATAGTTAGATTATCCAGAACACTTAATATTATATTTAAATATTCTAGAAAGTCTTCTTCTTTTTCTATCTTCTTTAAAACATATCTTTCTACTGGTGAAGAGGTAAATCCAGATGACTGTACTTTAATCTCACTAAGATGAGATGTAATACTAGGTGGAAGTACACTAATGTATCTGAAATAATTTTCTTCAAATACTTCCATAAATTCATTTACCTTCGATCTTGTTTTTTGATAATCATATTTTTTAATTACTTCATTGCTCAATAATTTCATAATGACCTCCATAATCAAAAAAGAAGAGAATAAAAGCTATTTACTGCAATTACTTCTCTTCTTATAGTTATTTAGATTTAGGGGTGCTTTATCCTTATGAACATATTTTTCTGAAAACATAATGATATGTTTATTGCAAACAATTTGCACCATAAGAATCATCCCCAAACCTCTAAACAAAACCATTAAATTGTTATTTATTATATAATTTTTTGGGAAAAAGTCAATAACATTTAATGCAAAATAAAACAATCAGCAGATCTCTTTTGCTAATTGTTTCATTTTACTATATTTTATCATCTTAACTTTATTATTCAAGGGTATTTTTGGGGGTAAATTTGGGGGTACTTTTTTAAATTGTACTTTTACATCTATTTACTATATTTTCAGGAGTATTATTTTTAATAAAATCTACTAACTCTTCATAATAATTAGTAGCATCTATAACATTTTTATATTTTTCTAATAATAATGGACTTGCAATCAAATCTTTATCTTTTATATATAAATAAACTTCATAATCATTTGAATCAGTACACTCATTAAGCATTACACCAACAAAACCTTCCATAAAAGTGTTTTGTGATGTCTTATATATCGTTTTATCTTCTTTAGTGTTACTAATACAATATTTTTGTAAGTCCTGGATAACTTCTGCTATATTCATTTGACCCTCCCGTTAATTAAGTAAATAGTATTATAACAAAATAACAATTTTAATCAATCCTAAATACCTAATTATTTCTTTATAATTATATTATAGTCTTTTTTCAAAATTATGTATATCATTTTACATATTTTAGTATACCTTTATTTTTATAATATGAATCTATTAACCTTTCATAATGTATTTTCATTTCATTTATTATATGATAATACACTTCTAAAGGATTTTTATCTTTATTTTTTCTTTGAAATTTTTTAAGATTCAAATGAAAATTTTGAAATAAATACAAAGTAGAAAAATCATTAATGTTAGTCCATAAAAGTTTTTTTAAAAATTTCATTATAGATTCTAAGTCATTCTTATTATCAAGATCTAAGTTTTGCAAATTTTTTATAAAGGGTCTAAATAAAACCTTATCATCTATAAAAAGAATTGTTTCATAAAAATTATTTACAATTGCCTTATCCATACTATTAATAAAATATTGCATATTATCATTATCCCCCCAATATTTTTTACATAATAAAAATTCTGGGGTTTGATTTTCAAGGATAAATTCTAACATTAAATCTTTATGACATATTGTAGGAAATTTTGAATCAAAATAATAAATAAAGTTATTTAGCATATCAATAAATTGTTCATTTCCTGTTAGATAACCTTTTTTGACTAAAGAAGTTACAATTGTTGGTGTTTTTTCATCTGTAATTAGATCTATTGCTTTATCCAATATATTCTTATTAATTAACTGATAGATTCTTCCACCATTATCAGTTTTTTTCAACGCTAATTTCTTTAATTGTTCCTTCCTTGCTCTATTTTTCATTTAAATCACCTGTCGAATATCATTATAGCACAATTTTACCAAATGACCCATAGTTTTGCTAATATTGTTCGTTTTAATGGGAAAATTATACTGGTGAAAGATATGAATGATAATAATTTAAAATTTTGC
>CAPQQE010000137.1 GCA_948687865.1 uncultured Bacilli bacterium | reverse complement strand
TTTAGATGGTGATACAACTGTAGAGGAAGCAACACCAACGCTTTTAGGATTTAAATTTACAGGTTGGTATAAAGATATAGAAAATAAAGAATTATTTGATTTTACAGAGCCAATAACAGAAGATACCAAAATATATGCTGGATGGCAAAAAGAAGTAAATGTAAAATATATGGTAGATAACAATTTATATAAAGAAGAAACTATATATGAAGGTGAAAAAACAAATAAGCCAGTTGATCCATCTAAAGAGGGTTATACTTTTGATAATTGGTATTCTGATTTGGAATATAAAAAAGAATTTGATTTTGATAAAAAATTAACAGAAGATACTATAATATATGGTAAATTAGATAAAAATATAGTTTATTATAATGTTACATATATTATAGATGATAATGAAGTTGCTAAAGAAACACTTGTATCAGGATCAAAAATAGAAAATAAGATAGCTCCTAATAAAGAAAATAAAGAACTAAGCACAAGAGTCGCAGCATATACATTTGATGCATGGTATGAAGATAAAGATTTTACTAAAAGATTTAATTTTGAAAATGGAATACAAAAAGATACTAATTTGTATGGTAAATATATAGAAAATTTATCATGTAAAACAATAAATAATGTACAAATACCTACTAAAGAAGATATACAAAATGGTATTTCCTATAAAATAAATAAAGTTGATTTAAATGAAGGTAATGCAAACATTTCACTTAATGAGAATAATAGTCATATAATAATAGATGGATTTGAAGTAGAATATTACGATGATTCAAATTCTAGTTATAAAATAATAAATTATACTAATGATACTCTACCTGATAATTTAATTATTCCAGATACCATATTTGATAAGAAAGTAGTTAGTATATCAAATTCATTTAATGATAAAACAATAAATAATTTAAAAATATCTTCAAATATCCTTGATATATCAAATTCATTTAACAATATTACAATAAATGGAGATATTAATTTTGATGAAAGTATAAATTTAAGTGTCATTCAAGATTCATTTAATACAATATCATTTAATAATATTGATTTAGGAAATTCAATAAAGTTAGAGTCAATAATTGATTCATTTAAAAATTCAAATGGTGACAAATTCTTATTTAATAATACAATAAGTTTAACTAATGTATCAAATTTATTAGAAGAATCAATAATAAGTTCTGTTGATCTAGGAAATTCAATTAATTTAATTACATTACAAGAAAATTCATTTTCTGGTTTAACAGTAAATAATTTAAGTTTTTCAAATACAATAAGTTTAACAACAATAGAAACAGGTGCATTTAAGGGTTCAATAATAAAAAATTTAGATTTTGGAAACTCAATAAATTTAAATTTAATAAATAAAGATGCATTTACTAACCTAGATATTGAAGAACTAAATATGAGTAAGTTATTTAGTTATGAAAGTATAGGAGAAAATACATTTAATACGTATAGTGGTAATAACAAAATTGATAAAGTTATATTATCATCAACTATTAAAAATATAGGTGTTCATTCGTTTTCAAATTTAAAATTAAGTGAAGTTGATATGAGTTGTGCAAAAGATAGTTTAGAAACTGTAGAATTTATGTCCTTTTATAATAATAATATAGAAGAAGTAAATATGACAGAGTTTTCTAAATTAAAAAACTTTGATATAAGCTCATATGTTCAAAATCCAGTTAAAATTATGAAATTACAAGATTTGCCATCCTTGACTAATTTAAAATATAGTGGTGGTACATTTAGATTTGATGACGAAAATGAAGGACTAGTAATTAGTAATACTGCGTTATCTGATGTTAATATTAGTACATCATTCCATAATACAGGAATGAAGCAACTTGTTATTGAGAACAATCCAAATTTAGAATCTTTATCAAGTGTTATACATTATGAATATAATATTGACAAAGTTGTAATACAAAATAATCCAAATTTAACTCAAATAAAGTCACAAGCATTTTATTGGGTGCCTGCTAAAGAACTTATATTGAAAGATTTACCAAAATTAAAAAGTATAGATGATGAGGCTTTTACTCTTGTGGTAAATTTAAATAATCTTACTTTAGAAGATTTACCATCACTAGAAACAATAGGGTCTAGAGCATTTTCTTCATGGGGTAATCCAGAAAATGCTAAATATGTAGAACATACTATAACACTTAAGAATTTACCAAAATTAAAAATTATTGATGAAGAGGCATTCATGAGAAGAAATATTACTGAAATTAATTTAATAAATCTTCCAAGTTTAACTGAAATAGGAAGAAGAGCATTTTCATACAACAGTTCAGAAAGTATAATTCTTACAGGAGAAAATTTACCAAATTTAACAAAAATAGGTGATGATGCATTTAGCGCAAGATCGAAAAATGGTGAAAAACTTATTAGAAAAAATATAATAGTAAAGGATTTATTAAATCTTACTAGTAATCCAGCGGGAGCATTTAGTGTTGTTGGTATTAGTGGTAATGATGTTAGTCCTATTGAAAATATGGAATTTATAAATCTACCTTTAATAACAGGATTAGGTAACTTTAGATCTTATGTTAAAAATTTAGTTGTAAAGGACTGTGAGAATTTAGAATTAAATAATGTATATTTTATGACATCTGGAAATAAAGAAGACCAAATCACTAAATTAGTACTTGATAATTTACCAAAGGTTACTTCAATTGGTAATTACAAATTTGTTTCTCAGAATATTAGTGAACTTGATTTAAGTGGATTACAAAATTTAGTATCACTAGAAAGCGGAGCATTTAATGGTAATCCAATAAGTAAATTAATATTACCAGATTCACTACAAAGTATTGGATCATATGCATTTTATAATAATTCATTAATAGAATTAGAACTACCTAAGAATTTACAAAAGATTGAGACAACTGCATTTACTAGTAATACCATTGAAAAAATAAAGGTGCCTGAATCAGTACAAACTATAGGAGATGGAG
>CAPQQE010000136.1:1771-3074 GCA_948687865.1 uncultured Bacilli bacterium | reverse complement strand
TAAAGGTTACTATAAAAGTAACCTTTTTAAATTAAATATCTTAGGGTAATAATTAATAGTAATTATTTAATCCTATTTTTTTATTTACTTTGTCAATAAATATATAATTTTTTAATGGAAAATATGTTAGATAAATGAAAACAAGAAATATTATTATAATAATTAAGTAAGAATATTTATTTAAAAAATTGTAATTAGTTTTTGAGTTTATTACTTTGTATGAAATTATTTCAGTAATTATTATACTTATAATGTATGAACTAATAGTTATTATTTCATTAAATCCAATTAAATTATAGATAGGTATATATATAATTAAATAAAAGAAGATATTAAATAATATATTGATTACAAGTGAAGCTTTTTGATTATTAATATGCATATTTGTTTTATAAATAATTATTAATTCTATAATAAAAACTACAATATAACTTAGATAAATTATTTTCATGTGTTCCCAAATTGATTCATTAACAGGAAATAAAAATGATGTTAACATTTTTGTATTCATAAAATTACCTCACTTAATAATATGATAAAAATAGTATAAAATATGTAAAAAAAATGAAAAAAACACAAATTTTAGGGGAATTTGCCTAATAAATGGAGAATATAATTATTGGAAGTGATTTTTTATGGCTAACATTTCTTATGAAGAAATACTTAGCATACAAAGAAAAGCAAACATAGTAGATATTGTTAAGGATTATGTGAGTTTAACTAAAAAAGGAAAAAATTATTTTGGAATTTGTCCATTTCATGATGATCATAATCCAAGTATGAGTGTTTCAGAAGAAAAAGGGGTATATAAATGCTTTGTTTGTGGTAATGCTGGAAATGTATTTAATTTTGTAATGGAATTTGAAAAAGTTTCTTTTATAGAGTCAGTAAAAATAGTAGCTAATAAAATAGGTGTTAATGTAGATGTTAATAGTAATAGTAAGAAAATAATATCTAAAAAATCACCAATATATGATATTTATACTATTTCATATAAATTTTATCAAAATAACTTAAATACTGTTTATGGAAAAGAGGCAAAAAAATATTTATATGATAGAAAAATAAATGAAGATATAATAAAAAAGTTTAATATAGGATTATCACTAACTGATTCAGAACTTTGTAATATATTAAAAGCAAAGGGGTTTAGTGATAGTGATATAGTAGAATCAGGGATAGCTACCGATAATTCTAATAAATTATATGATTTATATAAAAATAGAATAATGTTTCCACTATATGATTTAGAGGGAAATGTAGTTGGTTTTTCTGGAAGAATATATTATAAAAGTGAAGAAAG
>CAPQQE010000136.1:0-1761 GCA_948687865.1 uncultured Bacilli bacterium | reverse complement strand
TGGCTTTTAGATTCAATAGAATGGCAAAAGGATGAAGAAAGTAAATATATAAACACAAAAGAAACAAGTTTATTTAAAAAAGGGGAACTTTTGTATAATTACCATATAGCAAAAAAGGTTGCTAGAAAAGAAAAAAGTATTATAGTAGTTGAAGGTTTCATGGATGTAATTAGATTAAGCTCAATTGGAATAGATAATGTAGTTGCGACTATGGGAACGGCAGTTACAAAAGAACAATTATCATTAATACAAAAACTCGCGCCTAACATAATATTAATGTTTGATGGTGATGACGCTGGAGATAAGGCAACAAAATCTATACTAGAACTTACAAATGGAAATGATGATAATATTAAAGTAGTAAGGTTAAGCGATTCGTTAGATCCAGATGAATATATTTTAAAAAATGGTAAAGAAAAAATGAAATATAATTTAGATCATGCTATGAGTGTTTATGACTATAAACTTTCTAGTTATAAAAAAAATATTGATTTTAATAATAGTAGAGATGTTTCAAATTATATTAATTTAATGGTAAATGAATTTAATAAAATAGATGATGATATAGTTAGAAATTTAGAGATAAAAAAACTATCTGATTTAACTAAAGTTGACGAAGAACTTATTAAATCTAAATTAGAAATAAAAAATAATGATATAAAATTAAAAAGTATCAAATTTGATAAAAGAAAATTAACTAAGTATGATAAAGCATCTAAGTATATTTTATATAAAATGATAAATGATAATAGTATAATACTTTATTACTTTAATAATTTGTCTTATTTACCTGATGAATTATATAGAAAATTAGCAAGTGAAATAGTATTATTTTATAAAAAATTTAATAGTTTTAATTTAAATGATTTTATAATATATTTGGAAGATAAAAAAGATTTAATAAATTTAGTAATAGAAATATCAGATTTAGAGTATAGAGAAGATGATTTAAATGATAATATAGATAATTATTTTGAAGTTATAAAAGAAAGTTTATATAATAATCAAGTAATTAAGTTAACAAATGAGTTAAAAAATGAAACAAATGAACTAAAAAGAAAAGAAATAGCGCAGAAAATAGTGGATTTAAAAATAAAGGAGAGTAATAGTAATGAATGAGATTAAAACATTTGAAGAAAGAAAAGAAGATTTATTAAAAAAAGGAAAAGAAAATGGTTTTCTAACATTTGAAGAATTAGCGAGTGCTTTAAAAGGTCTTGAAATGGATGCAGAATCATTAGACGATTTATATAATTTTTTACATGATAATAATATAGAAGTAGTAGCAGATGGGGAATTTGGTGAGGATGATGATAGTTCCTCAGATACTGATCTAGCATTAGATGATATAGAAATACCAAAAAATTTAAGTATCAATGATCCAGTTAGAATGTATTTAAAAGAGATTGGTAAAATAAGCCTTTTGTCACTTGAGGAAGAATTAGAGTTATCAAAAAGAATAGATGAGGGCGATGAAGAAGCAAAAGCAATATTGGCAGAATCAAATTTAAGACTTGTAGTATCAATTGCTAAAAGATATGTAGGTAGAAATTTATCCTTCTTAGATCTTATTCAAGAAGGTAATATAGGTCTTATGAAGGCAGTTGATAAGTTTGATTCATCAAAAGGTTATAAATTTTCAACATATGCAACGTGGTGGATTCGTCAAGCAATAACAAGAGCAATCGCAGATCAAGCAAAAACAATAAGAGTACCAGTTCATATGGTAGAAACTATAAATAAATTAAAGAGAGTACAAAG
>CAPQQE010000135.1 GCA_948687865.1 uncultured Bacilli bacterium | reverse complement strand
TTATTGCAATATAGATACATATTGTATCCAAGCATACCTGTGTCTGTTGAAACATAATTATCCACATTAATAAATCTACACCATTTTGGACTATAATATCTAGAATTTAAATAGTATAATTTAGTTTCTTTATCATAATAATAACTTCTATATCTATATGGATTTATATTTGCTATATGCTCGTTATTATTTGATACATCATTATTATTTTCATCAAGTATAGATATTATATTTCCCCATGAGTCATATTCATACTTTGCTACTAAGTTATAATTACTATCAAGTATTCCTATTACATCATCTTGATTATTCTTAACATAGTAATACATAGTATCATTATATTTAACCCCAATTAACTCCTTGTTACTACGAATATAGTATAACACATTATCGCCTCTCACTTCAAGTATAATTTGTCTTCCTTCTAAAAAATATTTTGTTTCTACGTTATTTACCTTCTTATTTACCCTTATTCCATCTTTATTATACTTATATTCTATAGTATTATTTACGTCTTCATATTTTTTTAGTTGTCTTCCATTTATCCAAGTCAATGTTATATTTTCCCCTATTTTTATTGGATTTCCTAAATTGTCATATACTATTACTTCATTATTTATTTTAGTTAATTGGTCTTTAAAGTTTGAATTATTATATTCATATACATATTGATTTAATTGATTATCTGTATTTATTTCAAACTCTTTTTTATATAACATATTTCCTAAATTATCATATACATATTTTATTGTTCTATTTAGTATATAGTTATCTTCTTTTATTAGTTCATTGTAATCATCATAATAATATTGATTTTCAAGGTCATTATTGTGATATATATGTGTTATATTACCTAATTTATCATATTTATATGAATACTTATCATCATTATTAGATATACTTTTAACAAGCGTTGATGTTCTTTTACCATTTTTTATATATTCATAATTAGTATTATAGTTATTATTAATATTTCTACTTATTAGTCTTCCTAAATTATCATAATTATAGTTTATTTCATCTTCATCTATAGTTGTTTTAATTATAGAGTCATCACTATTTAATGTATCATTTATTACATGATTTATATTATTTAATTTATAATTTCTTGAAATAATATTATCATTTGAATCATAATTATATCTTACACTAAAATTATTATACTTATATTCATATAATCTCTTTGCTAAATCATATGTATATTTTATAATATCACTATTAGATATTACTTTAACTAAATCCCCATTGTTATTATATTTGTAATTATAAGTATTATCATTTTTTATAAGCTTTTTAATTCTATTAAATTCATCATATTCATAATTAATATTTTGATTATTTCCATAAGTAGTTGATATTAAATTACCATTATTTTCTTCATATGTATTAGTTATAAGTGTAATATCATCTCCAATTTTAATACATTTAATATTTAGGAAGTTATCATATTCAAAATTATAAATTCTATCACCTTGAATTATTTTAGATAGAGTATTATTTAAATTATACTCATAATTTACTATCTTATCTTTGTTTATAATTGATTGTAATTGATTTTTATTATTGTAATTATAATATGTAGTTTGATTTTTAGAATTTTTTATTGATTTGATTAAACCTGTAACATTATCTATATCAAATACTGTTTCATTAAAATTAGTATCTATAGTCTTTGTTATAAATTTTCCATCTTCCGTATATTCAGCACTATTTTCAATAAATTCACCATTTGTAATAGATTCAAAATAAAATTCAAAATTACAGTCATTTTCTATTAAATCAGTTAATATTAAATAATTATTATCATTTTTTATATATTTATTATTTTGTTTATTTTTTATATAGTAACTACCATTATCTTGTTTTAAGAGTTCAAATAATGAATTATTATCTATATAATCTGATAAAATTATATTATTATTACTTGAAGTTAAATACGTGTTATTTATTATATTATGATATATTTTAAAATAATCTTTTTCATTTATTATAACTTTCTCTATATTCCATTTATTATGTCCATGAGTATCATCAATTAGAGAAAGATTATTATCCACTAATCTTAATGACTTATTTGTCCCCTTTAATCTTATTTTATATAATCCATTTTTAGGAGTGATCATTTGACCTCTATCAATAATCCTAGATATTATTGGGTTACCAAATACATCATATTCTATTTCATTTGATATACCAGTTTCACTAATTCCCCTTAAAACCCTATTAGTAACTATATTATCATATTCATAATAAAGAATTTTACCCTTTGGATCTATCATTTTTATAAGTTCATTATTTTTATCATAGTTAAAATTATTTGTTTTCTCATTTAAATTTTTAGATGAGATTAAGTTACCATTTTCATCATAATTATATTTAACACATCTTACATCTTTAAATAAACTTATATTAGTAATATAAAATTCATTACCATTTAAATATTGATCAAAAGATAATTTAAAACTATCAAAATCATAGTCTGCAGTAAAATTACAGATAAAAAATTGCCAGTTTTCTTCATTTGGATTTAAAACATAATTTTCTATTAAATCTCCAGATATTTGAGTATCAGTTGGATAAAATGTCATACAAACAATATTTTTAGGACCTGATTCAAATAAAGGTGTTCCTATTAATCCTGTATTTTTGTACCAAAATGATAATGTAAAATTATCTCCAACTTTTCCCTTTATATTGAAAGTTTTTTCAAATGAACTTCCATTATTTGTATGCATATTAACTTTTAATGCAGTTTTATTTTCAATATTTACTATTTTAAAAATATTATTTGTATTATAATCTTCACCACTTATTAAATTCCAATCATTCAAACCATTTGAAAAATCTGAATTTTCTATTAAATTATAATTATTAGCTACTTCACCTTCTTCAAGTTGAATATCATCAATAAAGCATACACCTATTCCTTCAAGAGATACTGCTACATTTAAATTACTAGAAGCATCCTCTGGATAATAAATAGTCACATCTAATCTTTCAAAATCATTACCTGGAGTTATTGCTTCACTACTCGTTTGTATTTTTATTCCTTCTATATTTTTGTAGTACATCAATAATTTTACTGGTATTGAAGTTCTTACATATGCACTAAAGGTATAATATTTTCCTTTTTCTACATTTATTTCTTTATATACACTTGATCCAGTATTATGTAAAGTT
>CAPQQE010000134.1:1801-3194 GCA_948687865.1 uncultured Bacilli bacterium | reverse complement strand
AAAAATGAGTAGAATGGCTATGCATGGAGAACTAAAAGAAAAAATTAATATTTATTGTAATGATGTTGTATATGAAGCTATAAAAGGAGTATGTAGTTACATATTACCAAATGTATTAATGGAGTCAATTTATAGTATAACTAATTTTGTTGTGTTAAATGATGGTGATAAACATACTATAAATGGTATTGAATATGAATTTTTTGACATACTTGCTAAAGGAACAAAACAATTTGGATTTGAATGTATGTTAGATGGTAATAGATTTATATTTTTAGGGGATGAAACTTTAAATCCTTTACTTAATGAAAGAATTCAAGGCGCAGATTATGTAACACACGAAGCATTTTGTTTAGATTCAGAAGAAAATATATTTCATGCTTATGAAAAAAATCATTCAACAGCGTTAAGTGTTGCTAAAAATATGAATAATTTAAACGTTAAAAACTTAATTCTTTATCATACTGAAGAATCTCATGGAGATGATAGAAAACGATTATATTTAGAAGAAGCTCAGAGTGTATTTAGTGGTAATATCATTGTTCCAAATGATTTAGATGATATTAAGTTAGTTAATAGGATATGATTAAATATCTTTTTAATTGTATAAAAAATACTATATTTATACAAACTAAATTTAGGAGGATAAGTTATGAATGAAAATGTAGAGTTATTAAATTATATTTATCAAGATTCAGAAATGGGAATATCAAGTCTAACAACATTAATTAGAAAATTAAATGATAAAGATAATAAAATAAAAAAAATAATAGAGGCAGAATTAAAAGGATACGAAAATTTTAAAAAAGATAGTGAAAAAATGTTAAAAAAATATAAAGCAGATGCGATTGAAACGGGATTTATGGCAAAAGCTATGTCAAAAATGAAACTTAATATGGATATTATGAAAGATAACAGTGATGCTAAAGTTGCAGATATATTAACTAGAGGCTTTACTATGGGAACCATAGATATGAATAAAAAAATTGAAGAATATAAAGATGATGCTGATAAAGAAATATTAAAACTAGCTAAAAGATTTTTAGATTTTCAAAATGAAAATATTGAATTATTAAAAGAGTATTTATAATTCAATGTTTTTTATTGTATTTATTTTTTATTTGTATTAAAATTAACTTAATAGTGAGGTAATAAAATGAGAATATTTATAGGTTGTTCATCATCTAATGATATATCAGGTGAATATAAAATTGTTACAAAATTTTTAGCAGAAAAAATAAGCAAAGATAATGATTTAATATTTGGTGCTGTCAATAGGGGATTAATGGGAATATTTTATAGTGAATTTTTAAAGAACAAAAGAAAAATTATTGGGATATGTTATGAAATTTATAAAGATGAATTAAGTGAATTAACATTAGATGAAGTATTT
>CAPQQE010000134.1:1470-1788 GCA_948687865.1 uncultured Bacilli bacterium | reverse complement strand
ACCAAAAAATTAGAGAAAGAAGCAGATTTAATACTATTTTTACCAGGATCTTATGGAACATTATCTGAATTTATGTATATATTAGAATCAAAGAGAACAAATCTTCATAATAAAGATATAGTAATTTTTAATATAAATGGATTTTATGATGAACAAATTGATATGTTTAATAAGATATATAATAAAATATCAAAATCTTATGATTTTAATAGATTATGTAAAGTATTCACAACAGTAGATGATATAGTTAATTTTATAAATACAAAAAGAGGTTTATAGCCTCTTTATTCAACTGTAACAGATTTTGCTAAATTCCTT
>CAPQQE010000134.1:0-1460 GCA_948687865.1 uncultured Bacilli bacterium | reverse complement strand
TAACTGAAGAGGTATTATACATAAAAGGGGAGTTAATAGTTCATTTACTTGTGGTATTACTATTTTTTTATCGTAGAAGTCTCCTTCTTTATCCAAATTTTCTGTAGTTATATATATAACATATGCACCTCTTGCTTTTACTTCTTTAATGTTACTTATTGTTTTATCTAATATACTTTTATCAGTTGCAATAGCAATAACAGGAGTAGCATTATCAATTAAAGATATAGTTCCATGTTTTAATTCTCCAGCTGGATAAGCCTCACTATGAATATAGGATATTTCTTTTAATTTTAGTGACCCTTCCATACAAAGTGCATAATCAATTTTACGACCTATAAAAAATATATTTTCTTTATCATATAAATCTTTAGAAATTTCCTTATAATAATTATGTTTATCTAGAACATCATACATTGATTTTGGTAAATCCTTTAATCCTATTAAAAAACTTTTTAATTCATTAAAATTATTTTTACTATTATTTTCTTTGGCAATTAGGTATGCCATTATAGATAACATAAGAACCTGAGCTGAATATGCTTTAGTAGTTGCAACTGCTATTTCAGATCCAGCATTTGTATATAATACTTTTGAAGTTGATCTTGCTATTGAACTTTCATATACATTTACAATACCTAAAGTATCACAACCCTTTTCTTTAGCAATTTTAACAGCTTCTAATGTATCAGCAGTTTCACCAGATTGTGATATAGCAATTACTAAAGTGTTTTCATCTATGAATAAATCACTATATCTAAATTCACTTGCAATTTCAACATTTACTTTAACTTTTCCAAATTTTTCTATTAAACTTTTTCCAATTAATCCAGCATGCATAGCACTCCCACATGCTACTATTTGTATATTTTTATATTTATTTATAGACGGCATATTATTTATAATATCAAAAATATTATTAACTGCACCATTAACAATAGAAGGTTGTTCAAAAATTTCTTTAAGCATGTAATGTTCAAAATCATCCTTTTCTACTTTTTTATTTTCTCCATCAAATATTTTTATTTTCTTATTTATAATTTCAAGATTGGAATTATAAATTATTATTTCATTACTATCTATTTTTGCAAATTCATTATCATCTAATATAATATATTTATTTGTATATTCTAAAATTGCTTGTATATCAGATGCTATAAAATTTTCATTATTACCAATACCTATAATTAATGGGCTATTTTTTCTAACTGCATATATTTCATCCAAATTATCATCATAAATAATTCCTAATGCATATGATCCTTTAACAGTCTTTTGAAAAGAATTGATTGTTTCATTAATATTATTTGTTTTATTATATATATAATCTAATAAAGCGCAAGCAACCTCTGAATCTGTCTTTGAGATAAATTTATAACCATTTTTTTCTAACTTTTCTTTTAACTCTGTATAATTTTCAATAATTCCATTATGTACAATAGTAAATTTACCACATTTAT
>CAPQQE010000133.1 GCA_948687865.1 uncultured Bacilli bacterium | reverse complement strand
GAAAGCTAAAGAATCAACCAACTATAGGACAATTAACATACACAAGTATGTTCAAACAATTAGTAGAAGGAAGATGGTATTACATTCCTGACCTTCTAAATCTAAATAAGGAGGAGGAGTAAGTGCCTAAAATAAAAAAAGAAAAAAAGATTAAAACGAAAAAAGAAAGTCGAATTAGTAAAATGATAAAAAAATATAAGGCAAATAGAATATCAAAGCCAAAAACAACACCTCAAATGATGCAAATATTTTTTAAAGATTTTAATGAAAGTAATTCAATTAGGCAATTAGATGAGGAACATTATTCTGTTTGCTTTGAGTATCAGGATATATCTTTTTCAAAAGCGAATTATACTGAACAAGAAAACATTTTTTTAAAATGGGTTGAGTATCTTCACTCTTTTAACTACAGAGATCATATTCAAGTTGTTTGTGCTGGTCGCCCAGTAAAAACACAGGATTATAAAAAGGATTATATCTATGATACAGAAAATTTAAGTGAAAATGAAAATAAAATTGCAAAAGAATTTAATACTTTAATTGAAACTTGTTTAGGCAATAAAGAAGAAATATTGTGTGAAACCAGACAAATAGTAATCACTACAAAGGCAGAGAGTTTAAAAGAAGCACAAGATACGAACAGAGGAAAAATTCAAGGAATTAAAATCTAAAATTAGAAGGGTTAATATTAATGAAAGACTAACATCTTTATATAATATATTTCATACTAATTTAATTGAAGATGATGGAATAACCAATATTATTCAATATGCAAAAGATAATAAATTGAATATTTATGAAACTTTAGCACCTAAAGAGGATGTTTATTTAAGAGAAAAAAATTATATAAATATTGGAGATAAAAAATTTATTAGAGTTCTATATGTTAGTAAACTGCCTAAATCAATTACTCCGAGATTTTATAATAGAATAACAACAATAGAAAATGCTAATATCATAACTACACTTAATATTACTCCAACAGACCCAGCAAAAGTTATACAGAAGGTAAACAAGAAGATTAGTGGAATGAAAACAGAACGATTAGAAAAAATTAAAAAAGCTAATAAAAATAACTACAGTTATGAGGCAGTAAAAGATGAAAAGTTAGAGGATTCTATTAGAGATGCACAAGCACTAAGAGATGCTTTGCAAAAGAAAAAGCAAAAATTATTTACTAATAATATGCTTATTTGTATTCAAGCAAATACTTTAGAAGAATTGGAAAAAGTAACGAAAACAATTAAAGGTATTGGAAATGAACACTTAATTTCAATCTATAATTTAGATTGGCAACAATTAGAAGGAGTGCAAAATTGCATTGCTTTAGGGTGGAATACATTACAAATACAAAGGTCATTAACTTCTGAATCTACTGCTACTAATGTGCCTTTTAATACTAAAGATTTAATGCACGAAAATTCTATTTTTTATGGAATGAATCTTGTATCCAAAAATCCTGTATTTTGTGATAGAAAGAGGTTATTAAATGGAAATGGATGTGTTCTTGCTACTTCGGGAGCAGGAAAATCATTTTCTATCAAACTTCTAATTGAGCAAGTTTTATTAAGATACCCCCAAGATGAGGTATGTGTAATAGACCCTCAACGGAGAATATTATTCTTTAATTAATGCTTTTGATGGGCAAGTATTAAGTATAAGTACAAATACGAACACTTATATAAATCCATTTGATAGTTCTTTGCAATATGAAAAGGATGACAAAGAAACTATAAAAAATAAATCAGAGTTTGTACTTGCTTTTATTGAATCCATCTTTTCAAGATTATCAGAAGAACAAAAAACACTTGTAGACAGATGTACTAATAACATTTATGAAGAATATCAATTACATAATTTTGCTAAAGAATACGAGCCAGATTTTAAGAAATTTTATGATGAGTTATTAAAGCAACCAGAAGATGAAGCACAAAACCTTGCATTAGTTATTGAAAGATATGTAGTAGGAGGAATGGATATATTTGCAAAGAAAACCAATATAGAAATCAAAAATCGTTTTATATCTTTTGATATATCAGAACTACCAGCAAGCATCCAAACAACTGGGTATTTAGTAGTATTGGAACATATTATGAATAGACTTCATAGAAATAAAAATCTTGGAAAACATACTTGGATATTTATTGATGAGTTTCATATATTACTTGCAAATAAATTTTCTAGTGAATATATTGCTAAAATCTATAAAACTGGAAGAAAAGAAAATGCAATTCCTACAGTTATTACACAGAATATTGCAGATGTAATAAAAAATGAGGATGGCTGTAAAATATTGTCAAATTCTGAATTTGCTATGATTTTAAAACAGAAACCTTTAGATTTACCACCTATTTGTAACATCTTTGATATTAGTGATGAAGAGTCAAGATATGTAACAGACTCTCCCTCTCGGACAAGGAATTATTGTTTATGGAGAGGACAAAGTTGTTTTTAGAAATCAAATATCTAAAGAATTTTATATATATCAAATTAATCAAACATCTAATATGCAGTTAAATAGGAGTTAGCCTATGACAAATAAAAATAATTATTCAAATAAAGATGTTGCTAACTCTTTAAGTAAATATAGTGAGTTAGGTAATAAAAGTACAAATATTATTCTTGATAGTGCAAATCAAATAAATAAGTGGTATGCAGAACAATTGAAGAAAATGACAACAGTAGAAAATATTTCAAGTAGGCTAGAAACCAATATTGATGATACTACAGAAGAATTAAAAGATGAAAAAAAACAAATTTCGAGTAAAATTGAAACTAAAGTAGATGACTATAATGAACTTCAAACTAACAATAAAGCTGATGTAAATGTATTAAAAAATAATAATAGAATAAAAACTAAATTAGAACAAACTGACACAGAAATAGAATTTAGTGAAAATAATGAAGAAATTATAGAAAATATAGAATGTCAAAGTATTACTACCAATAGTAAATCTAGTAAGCTTCCGAAAAGAATTACAACAGCAATAAGAGGTACAAAATTTATAAATAATGTTACAAATAAATTTATAAAGATAGGAAAATCAATAAATACTGCTTCAAACGAAGGTAGTATAAAAACTTTTGAAAATGATGCTAGTAGAGTAATGACTAAACCATTAAAAAAAATTACGAGAAAAACAACAAATAAGGCTACCAACATTATAAAAAGTAACAGTAAAAAGATTGGAAAGAAAGTGGTTCAAAGCACTAAAAATATAACAGTTAATGCTATGAAATTAGTTAGTAGA
>CAPQQE010000132.1 GCA_948687865.1 uncultured Bacilli bacterium | reverse complement strand
GTGGATTTATAATATAATTATTATTTTTATCTTTTTCTATTGTAAGTTCATTTATGATTTTAGAATTATTCTCAATCTTAATTCTAATTCTTTCAATATTTAACTTACTTAATTTTAACTTATTAAGTTTACTATTTAAAACATCATTCTGTTCTGAATAAGGTTTTATCTTTTCATCAAATGACTTTGATAATTTTTCATACTCAATATATTCTTCATACTCTTTAATAATTGGATCTAGTATATTTATCTTGTTTGATAACTCTGGATTTCTAAACCTTGATTTTGAAACATCTTTGATGTTGTTTGATAAATCTCACCCTTTGGGTCAGTGATAAAAACACTTCGATTCTTTTTTGCTTTAGATATAAAAGTACAAGTAGGAATAACTGCTGTTACACTTTTACCACTACCAGTTGAGCCTAAATAGACATAATGAGGGGTTTCCCTGTCAAAATAGACATATTTTAAATTTTTACTAAAAGAAACAGGAAATCCTGCCTCCCTTATATGATTGATATTCTCTTTCTTAAAATTGCGTTTTATTTCAGATTCTGTACTAAATCTAGCTGAGCCATATTCATTATCATTTTTAACTTTATGTTTCATAAATAAAGGTTCAAGATAAATAAATACAATTAAGAATATAACAATTATTACAAATAAAATAATTAGACTAATACTCATGCTATCTCATATCCTCTTAAATCTTTGCAATAGTCAACTATATTTTCTAACTTATCATTGGAATCTAAAGTTTCAAGATAATCATCTAGTTCTTCTATTTCACCATCTGATAATTTAATTTCATTGTCATTTAAATAGGTGTAAGCAAAATATTTCATAATATCTTCTTTGTTTTCATATAGCTCTTGCTCATATGCATAAAACTGACCTTGTTGAATCTGTTTTATTATGTCATTAGGATTGCCAAGTTCTTTTGTTGCTTCATCAATATACCATAAATTACTCTTCCCCCATTCAAACAAGTCTGATGTATACATATCTACATTACTATCAGCAATCTCTGTAAAAATATCACCTATGTACCCAGAATCATAATCAGTTATTTGTTCTCCATATGTAAAACTTAAATTATTTTTTAATTCTTCTAATATATCCTTATACATATACTTTCCTCCCAAAATAAAAGAACTAATCTAGTTCCATATAATCGTTTTTCTTATGTTCTAAATAATCATCATATTCTAACTTTTGTCCTAACCAGCTATCTGCATATTCATAATCTTCTAAAGGAAACTCTTCTACCCAATAATTATCTGGTGGACAAGCTGTAGCATCTACACAAATTATTTTATGTTCATCAAAATAATAAAATGAAACTTCATTACTTTTAGAAATATAATCATTATATAGGTCATCTATATCTTCATACCTATTAAGGGTGCTTTGATATATTTTATTATTTCTTTTTGCCAAATGGTTATCTGCCTTAAATCTTAATAAGTCCACTTTATCTATATCAAAATACTTCCTTAGTTGCTTTTCTTCATCATGACTGACATCTTCTGGATTTATATTTGAATCATAAACATGATCTGTTCCATCAGTAAAACATATTTGATTATCATTAAAATGTTCTTTGACTTCAAAATAAATGGTAGTATACCTATTTCTTTCAGAACCTTCAGAACTATAAATACAATCTTCAAAAAAATCCATAGTATCCTTCTTGTTGTTGAACTTCATCAAGCTACCACCACAATTAACATATATGTTACTCATAATTGCACATCCTTTTCTATTTCACCTGATTCTAATTCTAATGCATCTTTAAAATAAGATTTTAAAGCATTATTCAAATCTTCTAAAGTTTTACAATCATAGGTTGCTATAAGTTCATATTCATCACTAAAGGATAATTCCTTTGTATTAATATTAAATTCTATATTAACATTGAATCCTTCTTGAATTTTAGGTGATGGATATTCATCATATTCAACACTTTCTAAATCTTCCCAATCTAATACTATTTCTGAATCTAAATATCTAGTTGCCACCATTTCCTTAGCATCATCAAATGAATCTGCTTCTTGTTCAACAACTCTACTTAAAGTTTCTCTTACTTCCACATTATACAAAGCCATAAGATCACCTCCTATTCATATTCCTTATCAGCTTTAAATAATTTCTCAAATTCTTTTTCTGCCTCTTCAAGCTCATAATTAATATTTTTTACTGCTTGTCTGACTTGATATTTATTTTTAAATTGATTTGATTTATTTTTTGATGATAAAAAACTAGATAAAATATCATATCTAGTTCGTTTCTTATTTTTC
Source organism: uncultured Bacilli bacterium (assembly GCA_948687865.1). The sequence continues at coordinate 1,034 of CAPQQE010000132.1, read as the reverse complement.
TTATACTCTTTATAAATAATTTCTCCAATAATATCATTTTCAGATATTTTGTTTTTTTTATAAGAATAATTAGCATGATTAACTATTGCATTTAAAACATAGTTATCAAAATATTTGTTTTTATTTTTAATCAATGTATCATCCACTTTACCATGATTTTCTTCAGCAATATTAGTAAAGTATTCATTGATTGCTTTTAAAGTATTTTTAAATTCATTATATTCATCTTTAAAATTATTATTTTCTTTTGAAAAAATCTCTTTTTTAATTTCTTTAGTAAGTTTAACTATTTCTTTATCCTTAATAGAATTAAATTTGATTCTCTGATTAGAATTTTCTCTCTTTTCATTAATAAGTTCTCCTAGTTTTAGAATCTTTTCTTCCATTATAATGTCATCTTTATTTCTCAATAAAAAATTTTTATCTTTTGGATTAAAATATTTTTTTAATGATTCTAATTCCTGATTAGTTTCTTTTAATAATGGTGTAAATATCTTTTCTTTTTCAATATAATGTAATATTTCATTCTTAAAGAAGTTTAATTCTTCTTGAGTTAACTCACCATTATGTCTATATTGTATTTTTCCATAAGATAAATAATTAGGACATTTTTCTGCAAAAGATAAGTGAAAATGTAAATTATCAGTGTTAGTATGAAGTGAAAATTGGTAGCTCATCTTTTTCATATCCTGAAAACCACATTTTTTTAAAAACTGTGGAAAAGATATAACTAATTTATAAATATTTGAATTTTCTATATATTTTGTGTAATCTACTTTTCTTTTTTCTATTTCACTTTTAGTAGCATAATCACCATTTTCAAATATGATGTTCATTTCTTTATCTTTTCCAATTTTTCCACTAAAGTAATCTAACATGAAAAATGCTTTCTTTTTATTATCAGAATAATAATCAAACATATTCATAGTAGAATTATACACTTTTTGTTTTGAATCATATATAAAATTAAGATTCTTATAACTAGGTGTATATTTATTCATTATTACAACTTTAGGGCTAGTCATTAAATTTAT
>CAPQQE010000131.1:2061-3349 GCA_948687865.1 uncultured Bacilli bacterium | reverse complement strand
AATTGGATACCTAATAATGTATGGATCTCAAGTATTTAATATGAATTATGTAATAATGGGAGTTGTATTACTTGTTATATTAACTATAATACTTTATTATATAATTAGTTATATTGAAAAAATCTCTAAAAAATAGAGATTTTTTTAATTAGTCAAATTATATAATTTTATTTTTAAAATTTTTGATTTATTATTGTTTAAATCTATCACATAATAATTTAATATTTTGATATCAGCATTTATACTTGTTTCTAATTTAAAATTATCAATAATATTTGAAAAGCCTAGATATGAGAATAATAATATTACTAAAAACAGTATTATAACCCGTAATAATTATATAAGTACAAATCCTTTTTAATATATTTCACCCATTAATTAATTTTATCAGTAGCCTTTATATTCAATGTTAAATCTGAGAATCTATTATCTTTATACATATAATATGCTGCGGCTGCTATCATGGTAGCGTTATCAGTACAATATTTAAAATCTGGCACTACAAATTCTACCTTTTCTTTATCACACATTTCTTTTAGTTTATTTCTAATAAAAACATTAGCTGAAACCCCACCTGCGACTATTAATTGTTTAACATTATATTCTTTAACAGCTCTCATTGTTTTTTTTGTAAGAACATCAACTACAACATCTTGAAATGAAGTGCATAAATCATATGTATTTATATTTTTTCCTCTTTGTTTTTCATTATGAACTAGATTTATAACTGCACTTTTAATCCCACTAAAACTAAAATTATATGAATCATCATCCATAGGGATAGGTAAATTATATGTATGTTTTCCCATAGTAGAATATTTATCTATTATTGGACCTCCTGGATATGGAATATCAAGAACTCTTGCTACTTTATCATAGGTTTCCCCAACAGCATCATCTAATGTTCCACCAATTTTCTTAAACGAATAATCTTTTTCCATATATATAATCTCAGTATGTCCACCACTTACTACAAGTGAAATTAAAGGAAATTTTAATTTACTTACTAATCTATTAGCATATATGTGTCCCGCAATATGATGAACTGCGATTAATGGTTTATTGTATATCATAGCTAATGTTTTAGCAGTTTCTACCCCTACAATTAAAGATCCAGCAAGTCCAGGACCATATGTAACAGCAATCGCATCCATATCTTCAATTTTCATATTTGCTTTTGTTAAACATTCTTCTATTACAATTGTAATATTTTCAACATGACTTCTACTTGCTATTTCAGGAACTACTCCACCAAATTTTTTATGGATATCTATTTGTGATAAAACAA
>CAPQQE010000131.1:0-2051 GCA_948687865.1 uncultured Bacilli bacterium | reverse complement strand
GTACTAATCTCTTCTTCACCATTTTTTACAATTGATACACTTGTTTCATCACAAGATGATTCAATAGCAAATATATATATATCTTTCATAAATTCACCTTACTTCTTTTAACATCAATATACCATCAGAATCTTTATAATATTTCTTTCTAATTGATACTTTCTTAAACCCTAACTTTTCATATAAATTAATCGCAGCTATATTATTTACATTAACTTCTAGCGTAATATTTTCAACATTATAATCCTTAATTACTTCTTTAATTAAATTTTCTGCAATATTTTTTCTTCTATATTCTTCAAGAACAAATATATCTAATATTTCACATCTTTCATATATTATATTAAATATTATAAATCCAACTTTTTTATTATTAAAAATATATGAATATATTCTCAAAAAATCTGATTCTATAAATGAATAATTATCTTTATATTTTTTTAATAATTCATCTAGATCACTAATTGAATTAGTTTTATCAATCATAATTTTGATTCAACTTCTATCTTTTTTATATAATTAGGCTTTAATGAATGCGGATTTATTTTTTTATTATTTATATTAATATTTTTTATTATATTAATAACATCTATACTTGATTTTACTGAATCATATTTTTCATATTCTTTTCCAGAATTTGATATTATTAATATCTTTCCATCTAAGAAAGATAATCTTTCATATAAACTTTCACTATTTGAATATGTATCATCTATAATCCTTTTTCTATCTTTATCAAAAATTGAAAAATATAAATTATCATTTTTTTCTTCTATTATAGGTACATAATAATCATAGCCAGAGTTACTATATATAAGTTCTTCTAATGATGATATAGAAACTAAAGGAATATTAAATGCATACGCATATGTTTTAGCAACTGCTACTGATATTCTAGTACCTGTAAATGATCCTGGGCCATTACCTACTATTATTTGATCTAAATCTTTGAAATTTAAATTATTGTTTTTAAACGATTCATTTATAGATGGTACTAAATAACTTGAATGATTATTTTTTGTACATAATTCCTTATCGTAAATAATTGTATCATCTTTTACCATAGTTACTTTTAATAAGTCTGAACTTGTATCGAAAAAAAGACAGATCATAAGACTGCCTCACAAAGTTCCTCATATTTTTCTCCATATGGAACTATTTTAATTATTCTTTTATTTTCATCAACAGCAGTGAATTTAATTTCTAATCTTTCATCCGGTAAATATTCTTTTATCATATCTGCCCATTCAATTATTACAATACCTTCTTTTCCAAAATAATCAGGTAAACCTATCGATTCAACATCTTTTTCAAGTCTATAAACATCCATATGATATAAAGGCATCTCTCCACTAAAATATTCTTTAATAATATTATATGATGGCGATGTGATAGTTTCTTCTATTTCCATGGATGATGCAAAACCTTTTGTAAATAATGTTTTACCTGTACCTAAATCTCCTTCTAAGCATATAATCATTCCTGAAAATTTCTCAGATTCAAAATTTTCAGCTAAATCTAAAGTTTCTCTTTCTGATTTTGAAGTAATTTTATATTCCATATTTATCACCTAATATTATTATACAAATAATCATTATTATTTACAATAAAAATTACAAAAGTTTACAAAAATCTATTTTAAGTCAAAAAAAAATTAGCGACGTCCTATCTTTGCTAATTACTATTTTCGGCTCTGAAGTGCTTGACTTCTGTGTTCGGGATGGGAACAGGTATTTCCACTTCGACATCGTCACTAATAAAATTAGAGAAATTATTCTCTGAAAACATGATAATGTGTTCCACAAATTAGTTATGGTTAAATCCTCGATCTATTAGTACTAGTCAGCTCAACGTATCACTACGCTTCCATCTCCAGCCTATCAACCTGATAGTCTTTCAGGGATCTTACTATTATAAAAATATGGGAAAATTCATCTTGAAGTTCGCTTCCCGCTTAGATGCTTTCAGCGGTTATCCATTCCATACATAGCTACTCTGCACTGCAACTGGCGTTACAACAGATACACCAGAGGTATGTCCATCCCGGTCCT
>CAPQQE010000130.1:1554-3355 GCA_948687865.1 uncultured Bacilli bacterium | reverse complement strand
AAGAAGCAGATTCAACTTGTGTTGGATTGTTTAATGGCACATTTGGCTCCTCGGCTGGTTCAACTAATTGTTCTGGTTGAGGTAAATCTTCTGATTGTGATACTTGTACTGGCTGTGGAGGATTTGCAAAAATATTTTGATTTGGTTGTCCGTTTTCTTGCACCGTTTCTGTTGGCATTTCAAAAAATGATGATGTTTCCGAAATAACTGGCGTTTCTGTTTGATTTGTGGAAATTGTATGAGTTGCTTGAGCATCTTTAAACGCTTGTTTTGCAACCGAAGTAACAGCTAACTTCTTTGCTTCTCCAACATTAAAAGTAGTATCACCAAATTGTAAATATGATACATCTGCAATTTCTTCTTTATGAGATATTTTCACCAATTTTTCTCTTAAAGCTGCCCAGTCATTTTCATTTATTGAATTTACAGAACCGCCTGTTGCATCTGTTTCGATTGTTTCAGCAATGTAAATTTTAGTTAAATCATTATCGACTTTTTCATTTAATGTGTAAATAAGATACTTTTTGTTTTCACCTACAATTTGTATATGAGCGATTGCCTCAACAGACATCATATCTCCATTCTTATTTAAAATTTGTATATTATCATTCATACTAGTTCCTCACCAACCTAATTTTATTTCTTTTCTAATAAAAAATATTTACAATCATAAGCACAATTTTCTTTGATGTACTTTTCTAAGTTTTCAACATTATTTATTTTAGTAACTTTTTTGTTGTCTTTCTTATAAAAGCCTTTTAACCTTAACTTTCCGTAAGCCCAGTCACCAAATATATAATCATATTCGCTAAAATATTCTGTAGTTTTTTCTTCCACACTTTCTTTATCAAACCCATCACGGTAATTTTTTACTACCTCATATTCTAAATTATTTAATTTTATTTTCATGTTATCCCCCTATAACCGACATTATTACCATTCCGATCATCAATTCTGTTGCGATAATGCTTAAAAGCAATAATTTATCAACAAATCCATTGCCCGTTGTTAAAACAATTTTTCCCCTTTTAAAGGCTTGAACTTTTTTTTGTTCTAAGTTTATTCTATTCTCTTCGATGGTAATTATATGATTAACTTTTTCTATTTCTTCTTCACTAAGAGAAGCGATTGTTTTTATGTTATAACCATATTTAGTATATAAATTACTATCTAACAAGTTGGGATTTATAGCTATCATTCGGAGTTGAGTATTTCTTAATTCGATCTTATTTGTTTCCCATGCTCTAACAATTAGACCATTATTCACTGAAACTAGTGACTTAATCTTTTTTAAGTTTCCTTCTATTGGATTAAACACTTGATCAAACTCTTTTAATTCGCCTTGTGTAAATTCTTTTCTTTTGCTTCTTTTAATAATCATTTCCATAAGAATTTTCTCTATTTCAGTCGTTAATCCTGTAGCTTTTTTTTCTGACTTGTAATTTTTCATAAATTCATAATATTCATTCATATAATTTATAAAACTTTTCATAGCATTTTCTTTTAAGTCATACATGAGTAAATTGCATTCAAAAGCCTTCTCATTATCAATCTTATAGGGTAATAAAATACTTTTTTCACCATAAATAATAGTCAATGCCTTAATTACATTCATTTCGAATGTATAAATAGCTGGATAAGTTTTATCTTCCTTATAAAGCATGTACGATTGAATACCATTCTCGATAGCTGGATTTATAAATATTTTATCTACATATTTGGTTATCATTACTATCACCCTACTATAATACATAATAACATATTTTATAGCAAAAAGAAAGCCTTATGTATTTAAGCCGCT
>CAPQQE010000130.1:0-1544 GCA_948687865.1 uncultured Bacilli bacterium | reverse complement strand
TTGATGATTTGTGTATTGTACCACCATAAATACTTGGAACAGTACCCGTTATTATTTTTGATCCTATTAATAAACTAAATTTCTTGTTTAATTTTTCTTCCTTATAAGGAATATATATTTTTTGTTCAAGTATTACTTCTAAATAGACTTTTATTATGGCGTTATTTATACCGTAATCCAAAAGTTCTACTTCAATGTTACCAAATGCATGTTCATAAAAGTTTAATTTTACAGGAATTTTGGGACCTAAATTATTGATTAATGCACCATCATCAGCAAGAAAGAGTGGCACTTTTAAATAAGTATTTCTCTTGTTTCTTTTTAAAAGTGAATCATTAATCTCAAGTTCAAAAATATTATTTTGAATCTTTTTTATAACACTTACCATAATTTGATTGGCATAATTTGTATCAATGTCTACATACAATATTTCTCCTTTATCATTTTTATTAATATTAATTAATTTTTCTATATCAACATTTGTAATATTTTTATTGTAATAATCGATAAACAATAATATTATTGCGATAATTAATAATATTATTAATTCTTTATGCTTTGCTTTTACTGTCTTCGTTTTAAACCTTTTCATCATACTTAATTGTATGAAAAAAGATTGCTTTTAAAACAATCCTAAGTCTAATAATATATTTAATATATATACGGCTCCAACAACTAAAGCAATTATAATGACAAATATCACTGCTTTAATTATAATAGTTCCAGTATCATTTTTAGAAATATCTGAGAAATCATCATAAGAAGATAGGTCTATATCAAGTTTTGACAGCGTTTGTTCAACATGCTCGTCTCTTTTTTCTTCATTGAATTCTGTTTTCTTTGCCTGCTCTTTTTCGGGATCAATAACAACTAGTCTTATTTCTTTCTGAGTTTTTGTTACATCTAATGCATTATCATTTGTATCAACCTTAATTGGTTCTTCTTTGGTTTCTAATTTATTTATGGATTTTTCTGAATCAAAAGTATTATCTTCGTTATGTGTCTCATTAAATGACCCAATTGCTTCAGCTTCCTTTTTCTTAAATTCTTCTTTATTTTTGCTCTCTATCTGTGTTATAGTGCTAATTAAATTCATAAGGGTATCTTCTTCTGCTTTTCTTTCACTAATTCTTTTAGCATCTTCAACTTTTTTTAATTCCAAATCAAGATTATTTAATATTTCATATTGTGCTTCTCTTACTTTTTTTAATCTTTCTTTATTGTAATCAACATTTTTCCCTTGTTTTGCTTTTTCTAAAATAGCGTTTATATCATATTCTTTAGTATCAACAAGTGGCTGATCAATTATGGGTTCTTCGTAAACATTAGGTACATCTATACTTCTTCTTTTTGGTGAATAGTCATTGTATTTTTTATCAAGTATTTTTCCTAATTTTGTTATGTCTATGCTTTTAGCATCTTCCTCTATAACAGAAATATTAGAATTGACGTCAAAATCAGTTAATGAACTATTTTTAACATTTTCATATAAATCTTGGTTCCTTTGTGTTCGCGATTTATAAGCAATGTTAGAATCATTATAT
>CAPQQE010000129.1 GCA_948687865.1 uncultured Bacilli bacterium | reverse complement strand
TTAAATATAGAGATATATCATGGATCTATGAAACCTCTTAAGAAAAATTATAAAAAGATACTTAAAAAATATAAAAAAGAAGAATGTGCTTTTATTGGTGATCAGATAATGACAGATGTAATAGGAGCTAAAAGAAATGATTTATTTGTTATATTTGTTGATAGAATAGACGATTATGAACCTATATATACAAAATTTTGGAGATTTTTTGAAGGATTTATATTAAGGAATTATAAAAAGAATAAAGTGTTAGAAAAAGGAAAGTATTATGACTAGAAAATGTTTAGGTTGCGCTATACAATTACAATATTTAGATAAAGATAAACTTGGCTATATAAAAAAGGAAAAGTATGAAGATGCTAAATACTGTGAAAGATGTTTTAAATTAATTAATTATGGTGAATATAAAATTGTTGAAAATAAGAATGAAGATTATATTGATATTTATAAAAATATAAATAATACAAATGATTTAGTATTATTTTTAGTAGATATATTTAATATAAATAGTTCAATAGATATTATTAATAAATATATTAATAATAAAATAATTTTAGTAATTACTAAATTTGATATAATACCTAAAAGTGTAAAAGAAGATAAAATAAAAAATAGAATAAAAAAGTTAAACTTCAATAATAACATTATAGATATAGTTATTGTTAGTAGTAAAACAAATTATAATATAGATTTGTTATATGAAAAAATAAATAAAAATAAAACTAGTAATCTTGTATATGTATGTGGTAATACAAATGCAGGTAAAAGTACTTTAATAAATAAATTTATAAAAAATTATTCAGAAGAAAAATTTGAAATAACAACAAGTATATTGCCATCTACTACTATAAATGTTAATAATGTAAAAATAAATGATGAATTAATATTAATAGATACTCCTGGTTTTATAGAAAAAGATAATATATCAAATTTTGTATCACCAAAAGAATTAAAAAAAATAATGCCAAATAGGGAAATAAGACCAATAACATATCAAATAAATGAGGGTACTACACTATTAATAGATGATTTACTTAGAATAGAATATATAAAAGGAGAAAAAAATAGTTTTACTTTTTATCTATCTAATGATATAATTATAAATAGAATAAATACTATAACGAATAATAGGGGCATGGAACTAGAAGAAATCTTATTAGATGTAAAAGCAGGTTATGATGTTATAGTAAATGGTTTATGTTTTATAAAGATTACAAAAGACGCTACCATTAAGTTATATGTAAGAAGTGGCGTTGGAGTTTATAAAAGAGAATCATTAATATAGAGAGAGGGAAAAGAATGAAAAAAGGGTTTAAAATTATTTTTGTTTTTATAGTGACTACCTTATTGTTACCATTTAAGGTAAATGCACTAACATTTAAGGTTGAAAAATCAGCTGATACAGTAAAACCTGGAAATGAACTTACTGTATATATAAAGGCGTTAGATACGACAGAGGATTCGTTACAGGCATATTCTATAAACTTATCATATGATTCATCAAAGCTAGAAGTTAAAAGTTCTCCTAATACTGAATATGCAAATATAAATTCTGCGGGTAATCCAATTTCTATTCAAGATAGAAAAGAGACTATTACTTCGGATACTACTATTGCAGCAATTGTATTTGGAGTAAAAAATAATGCTAAAGCAGGAGATTGTAATTTAACAATTGAAAGTTCAGGAGTTGCTACTATATCTGGAAATAAAGTAGATGCAACTAATACAAGTTCAATGGTAAAAATATCAGCACTTAGTAATGATGCAACACTAAGTTCACTTAGAATACCAAATACAACACTAAGTCCAAAATTTGATAAAAATACAACAGAATATACTAGTACAATAACTGATATAACAGAACTTACAGTAAATGCAGTAGCAACTGATTCAAATGCTAAAATAATGATATCAGATAATTACAAAAATCTAGTTAAAGGTGAAAATGAGATAAAAATATCCGTAACAGCTGAAAATGGAACAACTGTTAAAAACTATATTGTTAAGGTAACTCTCAAATTAACACCAACAGAGGAAGAATTATTAAAAGCCAATGCAACATTAAAAAATCTAGAGATAGATAAATTTAAAATAGAGTTTAATAAAGATGTAAAGAAATATAATTTAACAGTTCCATATAAGACTAAAAAAATAAATGTATTAGCAGAATCAGAAAATCCTAATGCAATAATAAAAATGGAAGGTAATACAAATTTAAAAGTAGGAAGAAATACAATAAATATTGTTGTAACAAGTGAAGATACGCAAAATAAAGAAACTTATGTTTTGTCTGTTGTGAGGGAAGAGGAAGAAAAAAAAGTTGTTCAAACTTGTCCAGATGAAACAAGTACTCGTGAGTGGATAATGTTTTCTGTATTTATGTTTATTACATTCACTCTTGGAATAGTACTTGGATACTTTGTTTGCAAAAAAGAAGTATTAAAGAAAATATTCAAGAAAAAGAAAAAAGAACAAAAAGAACCAGAAAAAATAGATACATTATCAAATACAATAGAAATAGAACCACTTAATAAAAAATAAAATGTAAAGGTTACTGTAAAAGTAACTTTTTTAGTTGACATAAATTTTAAGAGAGATGTATACTGAGTGTATAAAGTAGGAGGAAAATTATGAATGAAAATTATGAAAAAAAAGAAAAGAAAGGATTAAAAATATTTATAATAATTCTATTAATATTATTAGTAGGAATTTTAATGTTTATATTAGGTCAATATGCATCAAATAAGATGAATATAAATATGTTTAAAGATGAAACAAAGACTGAGGTAAAAGATAATTCAAATAAGAAAGATAATGATTCGGAAGTATCAAATAAATATTCAGGTAAAACTTTCTATGCTGATTCAAAAAAAGAAAGGGGTATATGAGGTAAAAGATAATGAAATATCTTTTGATGATTATAGTATGAAAGCGAAAATTTATTCTAATTATTTTGAATTAGATGATAATTCTGATCCAGATGATCCAAGAAATTATTTATTCTTTCTAGATGATGATTTTTCTAAAGAAGAAAAAAAGGTAGCTAAATCAGTAGATGAATATATTAAGAGTTTAAAAAATAAAGATAAAAATTTACCTAATGTTACTGATACTAAAGTAGATAAGTTAGAATGTTTTAATTATAAAAATAGTAAAGATGATAATAAATTTGTTTGTAGCATTGATTATTCTGTATATGTTGAAAATTTTGATGAAAATAAATGTGGAGATATGACTTATTTCGCATATACTGGTTCATCTGGTGGGTGTAAAGATTCACATATATTTGGATGGAGTTTCTTTGAAATAAATAAAAATAATGATACATATAAAGTTATAAGTACATATACAGGTTT
>CAPQQE010000128.1:1309-3417 GCA_948687865.1 uncultured Bacilli bacterium | reverse complement strand
TTTAAAGAGGCAGATTTATTACGTAATTGATTCTGCAGACATTTCCATAGAGAATGCAAAAGGAGTATTTAAAGATTCATTAATAATTGGTTTAGGATATAAAGATGCTAAACCGGAATCAATGTTAGAAAAAATAAAAGAGAATGATACTGAACTTGAATGGACATATGGCTATAGTGATAAAGATTTATTAGAACTTATTAATTCGACAATAAGAAAAAGTAAATCATTATATGATAAATGTACACTTAATAATATTCCTTATTTTGAAACTTCGCTAGATAGATATAATGCCTATAATGATGTTTACAAATATATAGAAAATGAATTGGATTTATAATCATGAAAAAAGTTTTTTTATTTGATTTAGGAAATGTTTTAGCATATCCTATAGACAGCAAACTATTATACCAAAAATTAAATTGTAAAATACCTTATAAAGAATTTGAAAAATATTGGTTAGGAAATGATTTAATAATAAAAGCTCATAAGGGTTTAGTTTCCGATGATATTTCAATAAAAGAATTATTAAATTATTGTAAAACTAATTTATCTGTAGAAGATTTTTATAATGTATATAATAACTTAGATACTTCCTTATTTTTAGATACAGTAGAGATAATCAATAAGTTAAAAGCAAATGGCTATAGAGTTGGTTTATTATCAAATTTAAGATTAATGGATTATGATAGGTATAAAGAAAAAATAGAAGAAATAGACTTTGATTACTTATTTTTATCTTATGAAATGAACTCCCTAAAACCTGATGATAAGATATTCAAAAAAGTTATAGAATCTTGCAATTGTAAACCTAGTGAGATAGTGTTCTTTGATGATAATGAAAGAAATGTTATTGCAGCAAATCGTAATGGAATTAATTGCTACAAAACATCAGGTTATAATATAAAAAAGGTATTTGAAGAAATCTTTAATGTATAAAGAGATTACAGTATACAAAGAATATATTTTCTATGTTATAATAAGAAAAATTAAAGCACTACAAATGCTATACAAATTAATCGAATCAAAATATCTATATAAAACTGGGGGGGAATTATAATGTTATGGTTACTAGGAATAAAAAAAAAGCATGAGAAATATTACATGAAAGTAGCTAATTTAGAAAGAAAAGGCTCAATTAGCGAATATCAATTAGTTAATCCATATCTCCTTGGTCAATGTTTAAATGTTAATGTTAGTAACTTTTGTTCAGCTAAACAAAACCCATTAGAATATTTAAAGGGTGAGTATGATGTAAAAAGATTACTAATTGAAAATAATGCATCTAATAGAATTAAAGAGTTTCAAATAATTGAAATTTATGAGGATGAAAATCATAAACCATTATTATATAAAGCAATTGATCGTGATGGAAATATTGATATTCATGATATATCAGAATTTTCTTATGTGAAAAACAACAGTGTTTTCGGAAAAGATATTAATACTTTACCATCCTTTGTTCAAAGGAAACAAATAAGCGATTCTTGTGAATATTTAAAATATAAAATTGAAACAAATGATTTAAGAGATTTGCCAGTTGGACTATTTAAACAATATTTAATTAACGCTAAGGGTTTTAAAGAAGGATATAAATCTGTTACAAATTCGAGTTTCGGAACTGAATATCAAATAAGAGAACATATGCTATTTAATGGAACAGCAACTATTAAATTAATAGAATATATACCAAAAGAAAAAAACGTTTTTATGACTAAGCAAGACGAGATATCAAATCCATATCCAAAAGAGAGGACGGTTGGCTATAAATCTACTCCACTGATTTTTTTAAGTAATTTGAGAGTAATGCCAGACTTTAGAAAAAATACCATTGAAGGTATATACGAATATTATAATCTAAAAACTGTCAAGATTAGTTTACCAATAATGCCCAACGTCTTTTATTTATATGATAAATATGTAAAGTCTAAGGATATGCTCTATCTTTTGCAATTAGACTTTAACAATAATATCACAATAGATATTTATAAAAATGTTTTACCAGAATCATTGTTTGATTTACCACATAAATTTTTTCAAGAAATGAAAATAATTCCTTTTTCTAGGAATAAATTTCCGAATTTAGATGAGGATAATCTTTATATTAA
>CAPQQE010000128.1:0-1299 GCA_948687865.1 uncultured Bacilli bacterium | reverse complement strand
TTACACAGTAGCTATTCTTTTATGTTGGGACACTTATTCTTATCCACTCAAAAAAAGATTAAAAACCTTTATTGAAAATTATCAACATATATATGAATCTATACTATCACAATTAGTTTTAGATATTGGTCCAGAAAAAACTTTACTTGTTATGAAATGGCTTAAGCGTAATTTAAAGATAAATCTTTCTTCACTTTTAGGATGTGAAGGGGATTTCATTGATGAATATGCGTGTCTTTTCTCGTTCACACAAAATGAATACAATTTACCACCTGAATTAAAGATTTATAAAGAAAGCACTATTATAGCTTACGGTGGTATTGATAAATTGCTTGAAGATTATAATACTTCATACAAAGAACGAAAAGATTTTATTATTAGAGAATTAGAAAAGATAGAAAAAACTTTAGAAGAAGACAATTCTATTAAAATAGATAGTTCAATTGAAAAAGCTATAAGCAGAAGAAACAGAGAAATAAAAAGATAAGGATAAAAATTAAGTATCATGCACTAAGATTAAAAGAAAATGATGATTTAAAAAAGTCTATTATGGAGTATGCTAAAGAAAATAATATTGAGGCTGGATGTGTTTTATCGGGCTCTGGTTGTGTAAAACATGCTCATATTCGCTTAGCAAAAACTATTTCATTTTTAGATGTTGATTCTGATTACGAAATTGTTAGTATAACAGGTACAATTTCTAAAGATGGTCTACATTTACACATATCATTATCCGATACTGAAGGTAATACAGTAGGCGGACATTTAAGTGATGTAACGATCATTAATACTACATGTGAACTTGTAATACTAGAATTGTCAAATTACTCATTCACAAGAGAGTTTGATGAAAAAACCGGTTATAAAGAGTTAGTAATAACTGAGAAATAATAGAATTATTTAATCATAATAATTTAGTAAAGAGAAAAATCTCTTTTTCTTGTTTTAAATTATGTTTAATTATATAATAATTAAGTTGGGATGTGAAATTATGAATCTTAAAACTAAAAAAAGAATTATGTTATCTATTCTTGCTTTATCTTTAGGAACTACAGGATGGGGAACTAATTACCAAGAAAATGCATTGAATGAAATAAATGAAACTCTAGAAGAAGATTTTTATAAAGAGTCAAGAACTACAGAAATCAATGCCGAATATTATGGAGGATTTTATCGAACTTATTTAAATACTTTTGGTGATTATATGTCAAAAAAACAATATAAGCAATTTGAAGATTTAACTACCTCTTACGATATCTTAGAAGAATGCGATGATGAAGCAATAGCAAATATGTTAGA
>CAPQQE010000127.1 GCA_948687865.1 uncultured Bacilli bacterium | reverse complement strand
AAAGCTCATTGCTATCATTTTATTACTCTCTACCTTATTGGTGTTAGCAATAAAAAAGTGACACTCATTCTTAGAATAAGTGCCTAACTAATTTAAATTGGGTAGACACTCAACTTAGCGAAACTGAATGTTCCCTTTTTTATTTTATGCAAGTTCCCTTGACATATTCATAATAACATAAAAAAAGACTTTTGACAAGTCTCATATCTAAAATTCGAATAGTTCGAACAGATTTCTTTAGTGGTAGCGACGGGGGGATTCGAACCCTCGACCCTTCGGGTATGAACCGAATGCTCTAGCCAACTGAGCTACATCGCCATTTGAAATAAGCAATATGATTATATCAAAAGAATTAATTTTTAACAATACTTTTTGATAAAATTAATTAAAAATCATATTGCTTATACATATTATTTTGTAAAAAACTCTATTTAACACTAGTAAAGTGATAATTTTAATATTTTCTTTTAGTTCTGTAACTCTAAGTGATCTCTATCTCCTATAATAGGAGTATTTATTGTTCTGAATCTTTTATCATTATCAAATAAATATCTAAGTTCATCAAAATTTTTATCTGGATTAAGCATAAGTGTTGCAAGATCATCAAATTCTTTCAATTCATCTATACCAAGTTTAAAAAATTCACTTTTTTCATCAATAAAACTTGGAAAAAATAAGTATGATATTTCATCATTCATAAGGGAATGAAAATCATAAAATAAACTTCTAGCAATCATGTCAAGACCCTTAATATAGTTACCATGTAAAAACTTATCTACACTTTCGTTTCCTCTTCTAACTTCAAGCCAAGCTTGGGCTGCTGTATAATAATAAGATCTATTTACATCTGTATTTTTATAATTATTAAATATATTTGATTTTATTGTATCAGCATCTACTAAAATCCATTTGTCTAACTCTTCATTATAATATTCTACAAGCCAGTGATCTATATATTTATCTTCATAAAAATATTTACCAAATCCACTTCGTACTCTTGCAGAATATCCCTTTGCTTTTAAAATACTAGCAAGCAAAATTGATGCATATCTACATGTTATTATAACTTTATCTTTGTTTTCTCTTGAATGTGTAAATCCTCTTTGATCAAGTCTAAATAACTCTGCTACTATAGATGGAACAGTTAAAAGAACATCATCATGTGATCTATAATCATACCAAGGATATTCATCTTTAATCTTATCATCTGTTAAATATGCCCTAAATAAAACAACTCTATGAATATACTGATCATTAATTAATTTTGTAAGTTCTTCTAAATCATTAGGAAGACTTTTAAAATAATCTTTATATGTACCATAATTAGTATACATACTAACATCTTTATAAAAATTTAATATTTCATTTTTCATTTTACTTCACCTCATTATTAATTATAAATGATTATAAAATTAAAAAACTGACTATTTCATTTCAAAAAAAGTCAGTTTATCATTACATATATTTCCATATAATCATCACTATATTTTTCAAGTTCAAATGATTGATTGCCTTTAAACCCAATACTAGGGATATACATAGAAAATGCTTGTTTAAATAGTTCTTTTATTTTGTTACCATCATTATTATTATTTTTAAATATTATATACTTAGATTTAGGTACTTCTATTTTTTCAAATCCATCTTTTGATTTTTCTAAAGCACAAAAATAATAATATTTCCCATCTATTTGTTTTATTACTCCATAACTTGTTTCAGTATTAAATTCTGTATAATTTTTCTTCATATATTTCCATAATTTTTCTGCGGTATTAGGTACATTATTAATATCTACTTCTTTTTTTATTCCATACAAAGTAAATTTATCTATATCTTCTATTCTATATGATATATTATTTGCTACATTGCCTTCATTAAATTTTAATATAGGTTGCATATTTAATTTTACAGTACTATTCTTTACTTTACTTGGAAGTATTCCATGCATTTTTTTGAAACTTCTAGAAAAACTAACTCCTGATGAATATCCATATTTAAGTGCTATATCAATTATTTTTTCATCATCTTTTATATCAGATATTGAAACTGTTAATCTCCTTCTTCTTATATATTCTGTTAGAGTCATACCAGTTATAATTGAAAATACTCTTTGAATAGTAGATTCGCTACATCCAAATATTTTAGATATATATTTATAATCTATTTCACTATTTAAATTTTCTTCAATATATTCTATACATTCATTTAGTTCTTTATAGATATTCATAGTACCACCAGACTAATTATAACATAATAAAATAGAGAAATAATATAAATTATTTCCCATTTTCAATATTTTCTTCAAATATCTTTTTATTCTTATTAAGCCTTTCATCATCTGGTGATATTTCTAAAGCTTTATTAACATTTTCTAAGGCAAGAGTATTATTACCTCTAAAATAGTAACTAAGTGAAAGTAAATCATAAATAGTATGATCCCAGCTAAATACTTCATTGATATAAGTTTTTGCATGACTACTAATTTTTAATGCATCTAGTAAGTACTTTTCCACTTCTTCCCAGTTTTCTAGTTTATACTCTAATATTGCTCTTTCTACAAAAGGATCTCTTAAATATGGTGCCTCATTAATGGCTTTATCAAGCCACATTCTAGCTTCATCATATCTTTTTAAATTAGAATAGCATCTTGCAATAAATCTCATAGATGCACATCTCTCATCTTTCCATACTGCGCTTTTTAAATTTAAATGTTTAATTAAAGTATCTATAGATTCATTCCATTTTCCATAAAACATATACTCTCTTCCAAGATAATGCATATTTCTATCATCTTCTGGATTTTCTTTTACTGAAAGTTCTAAAAGTGGAAGATAACTTCCTCTTGATTTATTATTGTCTGGATAATGGTTAACAGTTATCTCATCAGTAGTAATTGAAACTTCATTTTCACCATCATATTTTAATATTTCATGAACAGGATGTGTCCATCTATACCCATTTCTAGAATGAATTTTTTCTATATAAAAGTTTACAGCAGGGTTCCCATATTCATCAAAACTCCAGTTATAGTTATATCTTAACCTATTTACATTATCATCCCATAAATTTTCTAACTTTTCCCTCCATCCTTTTTCTATTACTTCATCTAAATCTATACATACACATATATCTGTATCTTCTGATACCAAATCTAATGATTCATTTCTTGCTACATCAAATCTCCATGGATTTATTTCTTTTTCTACTACTTTTACGCCCCTTTCTCTTAATTTTTCTACAGTATTATCTGTTGATCCAGTATCTAAAACAATAATTTCATCTGCTTCACTAACGGAATCAACCCATCTATCTACAAATTTTTCCTCATTCTTACTAATAGCATAAACACTAATTTTATATTTTTTCATCTTTACTCCTCCTTATATAAAATATGCATAAATTACAAAAATATAAAAAGAAGACCTATAAAAGATCTTCATT
>CAPQQE010000126.1 GCA_948687865.1 uncultured Bacilli bacterium | reverse complement strand
AAATATAGAATTTTTTTATTAACATTTATTATTCTCAAATCTTAAAATATTATATTAAAAAGACATACTGATTGTATGTCAATTATTCTTATTAAAATTTGAAGTATTTGGTATATTTCTTAACTTTTTTAATAGAGTCAGTATCAAATGATTCTAAATTTGTTTTTTATCATAATTTTCATTTAAAATTTATTGCCTATTTCACTATCAGAAAGTTGATTTAATAATCTATCTAATCCCTCTTTAAATCATCTTATCTTTATTAAATGGTTTTAATAGTCGTTTTGAAAATTTTTTGGAATTACTAGAAACTTGTTGATCTATTTGTCTATCAATTTGCTCTTTAGTTATAATAATTTCAGGTCCTGACATTTGATATGTAATTGCTAATAACATAGAATCCCTATCTAATTTGATATTACCTTTAAAGCCAAATTTTCGATTAAGAAATTCCCTTAAATAATTAATATATGCATAATCTACATTTGCCAAGGATCTACCTATTAAAGAATCTTCTTTATTACTTATATCTTTTAATTCTTTAAGATTAAATACATCTTGTGATAGAAGACCTAAATTAATAGAATTGATATCATTTTCGTTTCTATGATTGATTATTCCACTATATAAATCATATATTCTATATAACTTATCTGAACCGTCTACAACAAATATATCTGAAACGTCTTCACCATTTAAAAAAGTTCTTGATGGGTAAATATTATCCTTAATTTTCCTAACACCATCAAATTCAAAATAATAATTCATATGTGTTGAAAATTCAGAATAAAAATCACTTTGAGTTTTTAAATCAACTTTATTTTCTAACATTCTTAATTTTAAAAGTAAATTACTTAGTCTAATGTTATCAAAATCAGCATTTTTAAGTAAACTATTAATCCTATCTCTTGTAAGAGTAAATCTTTGTTCTACTAAATCAGTAAGAACAATTTGCTTAAATCTATTTGATGAACCAAATTGTTTTTGAATTATTGAATAAACAATACCATGTTGTCTTTTATCTATTATCCTGTCTGTTAATAACATATTCTTATCAATAGCAATTCTTTCTGTTTTTCTATCGTTATCTATCATAATCCTTAAGTTATTAAATGAAATTGATAACATTACATTATCCTCATTTGCACCTTCAAAATAAACAGTCCACTCTCCATTTTGCCTTTCTATACTTTTAAATGTATAACCTTCCAAATACATCTCAAGTTCTTTTTTTATACATTCAACTTTCAAAGGCTTACAGCATTTATATGCCATTTCTAATTTTTTATCAAAATTTGTCATAACAAAATCTCCCCGTACATATATATTCTATCATAAATTTCAAAATATTAATATAATCAATAAAACTGCAATATAATACTCATAATTACTATATTAATTTTATCATCATAGAAACTCACTTGTAAATCTGACAAAGATATATTATACTTATAAATGTAATAGAGGTAAATATGGAATCTTTATATAATTTAAAATATGAAGTACTTGATTTAAAAAACTTAGATATAGCATTTAAAATTCAAAAGGAAGAGTGGCCCAATGATCCAGACTATGATGATTTATACGATAAAGCAGTTAACACAAAAGATGACAATTGTTTTTTTCTAGTTTACGACAATAACATCTTAGTTGGTATTACGGGGGTAGATGTTTATGATGAATATCCTGATACTATATGGCTTGACTGGTTTACTATTTTGCCAGATTATAGAAGAAAAGGATATGGAAAAAAAGTATTATTAGATACAATACATTATTGTAAAAAATTAAATAGATATGATTGTTTCAGGATTGATACTACATACTATGAAAATAGACCAGCATTATTTTTATATAATAAAGTAATGCAATTAAAAGAAAATTATACTATTGAAGATACAGATACTTTAAAGAATAATATAATAATATATTCTTATTCACTTAATGGAAAATTATATCCGTGGAATAATAAATACCTTGGTTTGAAAGACTACCATGAGAAATGTAACTAAATATAACATAGTAAATAATTTAAAAATACTGTATAATATTATTAAGAGGCTCTTATGAATCATAAAGATATTTTTATAGAAAGAAATTTAGTAGATATTAATAGTTTTTTTGACTATATGCAAAACAAATTTGAGTATGGATATATTGATCAAAAAGGAAATAGACACCATGGATTTAATGATGCAGAATCATATAGTTTGCAATCACCTAATGAATTATTAAAAACACATATAGGAATTTGCTGGGATATGACAGAGTTATCTAGATGTTTTTTTGAAAATATGACTTCTTTAAAGCATGAGACTTATTATCTATTTTATGATGATAATAAGGGGTGTCCAAGCCATTCCATTTTAGTATTTTATAATAATAACAAGGTTTATTGGTTTGAACCTATGATTAATGATAATACATGCTACTATAGTGGCATACATGAGTACAATAATATTAGTGATTTACTACAAGATTTAAAAGATATTTTTATTAAATTTTCATTAATTAATAACTTAATTCCTGTTGATTATGATAATAAAAATTTTAAGTTATATAGATATCAAAGACCTAGGTATCATATAAATGGATATCAAGTAAGAGAACATATAGACAGTAGTATTGAAATTTTATTAGAAGATATTTAAGTTATAATAGTATTTTTAGTGCCAAATCAGTTAAAAAAGAAATAATTTTAGATTGTCCATAATATTTATAAAAAAAGTTCCTAATATGAATATTATAAATGAACAATTTTGCTATTTTATGGCTAAATATTATAAGCCTAACTTTAAGCATTCTAACTCTATATAAACAATTCATTGATTTTGATAAATTATAAGCGGAATATACCGCATAATAAATTCCTTCTCCTATTGCTGGAGAAATAAGTCCTGCTGCATCTCCTATAAAGAATATATTATTTTTTTTAAGAAAGATATCATCACCTGTTGGTAAAAATGCCCCCCTCATAGGAATATCATTTTTTAAATGAAAATAGTTTAAAAATTTATCTTGGATATTTTTGTTTTGCGAAACATCACCTAAACCTATTAAATTATTCTTATTATTTGGAATACTCCAAAAATACCCCTTCAAATCATCTGAAAAATCTATTTGGATTTTTTTATGTTTTATAGGAAACTCACTCTCAATAGCAAAATTCATTCTTTGAATTTTACGGTTTAAATCTTTTCTTACTTTACTAAAAACTCCGTCTGCACCAACTAAATTATTATATTTAAAGGGTTCACCATATATATATATAATTTTATTTTTAAAATCTATTTTATCATAATTAGTATTATCTAAAATTATTCCGCCATTTTTTGTGAATTCATTTGCTACAAAATCATCTAAATCTTTTCTATATATTGTATATATACATTTATCTTTTATTTCCTTTATAATTTCATTATTTTTAACATTAAAGGTATCAAATTTTTTAAAATTTAATTTTCTAAGGTTATCTTTATATATCT
>CAPQQE010000125.1:1669-3555 GCA_948687865.1 uncultured Bacilli bacterium | reverse complement strand
TTAATGTCAATACTTTTTTTGTTATTTTTTTACTAGGTCTAAGTTCAAGTAAGTTTGTATCTTTACAATCTAGAGATTCATATAAAGCCATAATTTTATTTATTGATTCTTTTATATCTTCTCTTTGATTTTCATATTTTTTAATATATTTATCCATATCTTTTAGTTTACTTTTTGCTTCTTTTGAATGAATTTTAGAATAATCACAATTTTGACATTCACATATTCTTAAAAATAATTTTGGACTTTCGTTAATTGCATTTAATCTATTTTCTAAATATGAAACATTTCTACGATATACCTTTTCTATATGATCTATTCTATTTTCAATATCCTCTTGTTTCATACCACTTATTTTCATATCAGTTATAATTCCCTTAAAATAGAAACCTGAATTATCTATGTATTTTTGACTATCGTAAATCTGAATTTTTATATTCTTTACTTCCTCTTTCATTCTCTCATAATCACTTATATTACCTTTTAATACTAATGGTATGTCAATAGAACCAACTTTATTTGATTCATCTATATTATCTAAAAAATATTGTTGTTTCTCATTCCTAATTTTTCTAATTTTCTTATCTATACTATATAGTTGTTCATATAGGTTTGATATTGTTTCATTCATTTTACCACCTCAAATTTCATTAATATATATTATCAATTTAATTAAATTATGTCAATTTATTTTATATAAATCTATTATTTTTTAGTTGTAAGATGAATTTTAAAGTGCACAAATGATGTGCAATAAGTTTTGTAAATGAATATAATATTCCTCAAGCAATTTATTTGTAATTTGAAGGAGGAATGTTATTATGTCAAATTATTGTCAAAATATAACTAATAATTATAATCAACGAGTTAAAAAATTAAAAGTGTAAGTATCAAAATATTAGTTATAATAGGCGCTATTATGTATAATAATCCAAAAATTGCTGGATATATAGTAAAAGAAATCAAATTTAATCATGGATGACGTAATATTATTAAAATAGAAAAAAGAAAATTAATATATGCTATATTATAAAGATAATAACTAATGATATAAATAAATTAGTTTTTAAAAAATCTTTCATTATCAATCCTTTCACTTTTATGTATAGGTCTAAATAAAAAAAATAGTATAAGTAAAAGAAGTCCAAATATATATATAAACAATGAAATAATAAGCGAAATTATATTTTTAAATATAAATATATTAAGTAATATTAATACTATAAAAAGTATAATATATAAGTTAATAGCAATCTTTTCTCCTTTAGTCATAGTAACAGATGTGCTATATGACATTTTCTTTCCTTTAAAAGCGCTTTTTAAATTTTTATTATATTTCATATCATTCCTCCTTGCATTCCCCTAATAAACTACCTTTATCATATACTATATAGTAACGGTTTATTAGAATACCACCATCAATACCATATTCGCTAATTGTAACATTATTTTCTTTATCATAATAGTATACATTTGAATTACAATTTACTTTTTCATAGTTATTCATTATTTTATCTAATTCCTTCTTTAATATATATTTACTTCTAAACGATTTAAATGTTGACGCATACATACAACACTCTTTATCAAAAAAAGATAGTTTTGGTATTTTTAAACTTGATGACATAGATTCATTTTTATAATTATAACTCCCAAATGGAATAAATTTCATACACAATATTATTACTAAAACTATTAATAATATATTTTTAAATTTTTTCATAATGAATACTTTAATATATACTTATATTTCCTTTCCCCTTATATATACTTATACTATAAGAATTACTATTATACTTTATTTTTATAATAATTATTTCATCATTATCAAGTTTTCTTGCTAGTGAAATTTCATCTGATTCTTTATTAAAATCTATATTTGATGT
>CAPQQE010000125.1:0-1659 GCA_948687865.1 uncultured Bacilli bacterium | reverse complement strand
CTTTAAGTTCAACAGTATATTTACTTAAATCAGATGATACATTTTTTATATTTTTGTAACTATATACATTATTATATATATTATCTTTCTTTGATGATTTAAATTTATTTATTTTTCTACTACCAACTATATTGTATATACTGGGTATAGTTTCACCTTCTATCTTGTAATAATTATCATTATTAATATTATTAAGTTTTATTATATTGAAAATAAACGTACTTAAAATTATTATAATGAATAAAGTTATAAAAACTATTATTGTTTTTCTCATCTAATCATCTACTTTCTAAATTAATTATACTATAATTAGTATTTAAAAGTAAAATAAAAAACTATTGTTAATAGCTTTTTACTTACAAGTTGCTCCAAGTGTTTCATAAACCTTTTGGATTCCTTCAAGAGTTATTTGATTCTTTTTATTAACATATGCTTTCATTTGTGCATTATCTTTAACGAATTTATCTAAATCCATTTTTGAATAATCAATTGTAACATCTGAAGTTACTTTATTATCTTCATCAGTTATATTATAAGTATATCCACCATATGTTTTATTAGCGTTACTATAAGTTGTTTCTAAAGTTTTCTTGAAATAATCACGAATTTGTTTATTATCTGACGTTACAACTTCTTTAGTTGTTACACTAGTAACATATCCATTAGTTGAGTGAATTTCATAATTTGAATCAAGCTTATATCCACTAGCGGATTGATTATTTGTTAGTGTACAAGTTTTTGTGATTACTTTATCATTATCACAACCTGATATCAAGATTACAAATAATGAAATAAATAATACTCTTATTCCTTTCTTCATATAATTATCTCCTTTCAAATACGATTATATCATAAAAATGTATTTGTATAGTGGATTTTTTAAATTTTGGAGAAAATAATATATACAAAGATAAAAAAGTTTTGTCGAATTTTGTAATGCTTTGTCAAAACTATTTAAAACAATTTTTATTAGTGTTTTAATAATTATTGTAGAAGAGGGAGGAATTAATATGGTAGATATAAATGTAGAATTTACTAAAGGAATATTATTTGTAAGATTATCGGGTATATTAGATGAGATTAGTTCCTATAATATTGAAGAAAAAGTCTTTACCATTGTTAGAGAAGGTGGAATAAGATTTGTTGTATTTAATACAGATAATTTATTAATTAGAAATAATGTTAAATTATTTGATAGATGTAAAAAATTACTTGAAAGTAACGATGGAAAAATGTTAATGTGTGGAAATGAATTAAGTGCATATAATTTTAATCTTGAATATGTAGAAGATGAATTATCTGCATTTAAAGTATTAAATGTATGATTACATTAACAAATGAATTAGTATTAGAACAAGAAAACAAAGTATCTTACATCGTTAATAAGTATGCAAGTAATTATAATAGGGAAGATTTAATGCAGGTGGGTAAAATGGGTATTGTAAAAGCCGCCAGTAATTTTGATCCTAATATTGGTATAAAATTTTCTACATTTTGTGAAAAATATATATTAGGGGAAATATTCAAATATTTAAGGGAAGATAAGAATATAAAAATTAGTAGAGAACTATTACGTCTAAAAAAGAAGGTGGATATAGCAATAGATCATTATTTTAAAAATACTGGTATATATCCAGATAGTAAATTATTATCAAAGTT
>CAPQQE010000124.1 GCA_948687865.1 uncultured Bacilli bacterium | reverse complement strand
GGTGAAAAAATTAATTTTGATTTAATGAGTCCACAATGGGATTATAAGTTAAATAATTCTTCTAATAATATTGAGAGTTTACATGATTGCTTAGCAAGAGCAAAGGAATTTTTAGATAATGTGAAGAAAAAATATCCAGATAAATCAATTTTAATTGTTTCACATGGTGGTTTTATGAAAGCATTACATTTTAATTTAACTGGTTATGATGAAAATACAGATTTTCTATCATTTAATCCAAAAAATACTACCCTATATGAGTATGATTTGAAATAATAATTAAATTATAAATTTACTTTATCCCTGATATATATGTAGTAAATTTAGAACCATTAAATACTAATGAGATGGTTGTTGGTAAAAAATACATAAATAAATAAGAGATTAATTAGATGAATAAATATCTAATTTTTTTATATTTGTGTTATAATCTTATATAAGGAAATTTTATGGGTGATTATTATGGATATTATAAAGCAAAAATTATCTCTTTTACCAAAATTACCAGGTTGTTATCTTATGAAAGATATAACGGGAACCATAATATATGTTGGTAAGGCCAAAAATTTAAAAAATAGGGTAACTAGTTATTTTAGAGGAGAAAAAACTGGTAAGACAAAAGCACTTGTTTCTAATATAGCAAACTTTGAATATATAGTTACTGAGTCTGAAAAAGAAGCTTTTTTACTTGAAATAAATTTAATAAAAAAATATGATCCAAAATATAATATTATTTTTAGAGATGATAAAAGTTATCCATATATAAAATTAGAATATGATAAGTATCCTAAGTTAGAAATAGTAAGACCAAGAAAAAAGGTTGTTAAAAAAAATGTAAAATTATTTGGGCCATATCCTAGCGCATATGCCGCTAAAAATATTGTTAATATGCTAAATAGAATTTATCCTCTTAGAAAATGTAATAATTTTGAGAGTAAACCATGTCTTTATTATCATATTGGTGAGTGTTTAGGTTACTGCCAAAAAAATGTATCTAAAGAAAAAATAGATGAAATGGTTCATGAAATAGTTTCCTTTTTAAATGGTAATTATGATGAAATAACAAAAAAGTTAAAAAATGATATGATTGAAGCATCTAATAAACTTAATTTTGAAAAAGCAGGAGAATTAAAAGAATTAATAAATTATATTACGCTTGTATTAGAAAAACAAAAGATAGATTTAAATGATAATGTAAATAGAGATATATTTAATGCGTATGAATATAAAGATTTTATATCTCTTCAAGTTCTTCATTTAAGAAATGGTAATCTTGTTTCAAGAAATAGTTATATATATGAACAAACAGAAGATAAAGACGAAATATTATCTAATTTTATACTATCATTTTATGAAAAAAATGAACTACCAAAAGAAATTCTTGTACCAAACTATTTGGATTTAGAACTGCTTAAAGATACATTAAATGTAAAAGTATTATCTCCATCAAGAGGGCCTAAAAAACATCTAATAGATATGGCGGAAGAAAATGCTAAAATAAGAATAATGGAAAAATTTGACTTGATTAAAAATGATGTAGAAAGAAGTGTAAAAGCCTGCGAAGAGTTGGGTAGTAAGTTAGGTATTACTATTCATAGAATTGAATCATTTGATAATTCTCATTTATTTGGAGAATATACAGTAAGTGGCATGGTTGTATTTGTAGATGGAAAAGCTAGTAAAAAAGATTATAGAAAATATAAAATAAAAGGTAATGCTAAAGATGATTATCATTTAATGCAAGAAGTAATTGAAAGAAGATATTCAAGAGTAATAACAGATAATCTTATTGTTCCTGATTTAATATTAGTTGATGGTGGTATAATTCAAATAAATGCAGCTCTTGAAATTTTAGATAATTTATGTTTAAATATTCCTGTTTATGGTATGCAGAAAAATGATAAGCATAGAATATGCAAACTAATATCAAAGGATAAAGAAATAGACATAGAAAAGAATAGTAATTTATTTCATTTTTTAGAAAAGATAAGTGAAGAAGTACACAGATTTGCAATAAGTTATCATAAAGAAATAAGAAGTAAAGGTTCATTATCGTCAAAACTTGATAATATTCCTGGAATAGGTGAAAAAAGAAGAAAATTATTAATAAAAGAATTTAAATCATTAAATGGAATAAAGAATGCTAGTGATGAGGAATTAGGTAAAATTTTACCTAGAGATGTTATGAATAATCTAAGAAATAATTTACTTATGTAAAATTTGACAATATATACATTGTTTGTTATTATAATTCCTACAAAAAAGGGGATATAAATGAATTTACTAAAGCTATTAAAAGAGGAAATAAAAGATAAAAACATTAGTGATAAATTACAAATCGCACAATATATATACGTAAGAATAGGTCAATTATTTCAATATGATCCATTGTGGCTTTTTGGTACTAATTATGATAGAATAAGAATCAAAAATAAGATTATTGATATAGAAAATATTAATGATTTTAATCTTGTTTGTTTTTCTTGGGCTAGGATGTATAAGGAATTATTAGAAAATTTTAGTATTAATTGTAAAATTGTACAGTTGATGAACCATGATAATGTTCAAGTATTTATTAATAAAAGAAGATATCTTGCTGATTTAACCGCATCCTATGAAGACATAACAAGAATTAAATTTAATATGAATACATATTTCAACTGTCAAATATCAGAATGTTTTGGAAGTAATGTGAAAGAATTCAAAACGGTAGATGATACTGTATATGAAAGGAAAATAAAATTAGAAGAAAAATTAAAAATAATAAAAGAAAAATTGAAACAATTATGGATAAGTACAGAAGAAAATGATAATGATTATGTTAGTACCGTTTTTAATTTAACATGTAGTTTAGTAAATAATAGTGGGGATGTTGGTTTTGTTAGTGGCATTACTTTTATAAATTATATACTTAAATATTTTATAAGTGATGAGTACAAACCAAAAGTTATGCATTTATGGGATAATGATAATTCTTATGCTAAAGTATATTATTTTTCAGAAGATAAATATTTTATTTATAGAAAAGATAAAAATGGTTTGTTTAAATTTGATTCTTGTAATAAAGAACAATTAAAGATGTTAAGAAAAATATATATGGAAAAAGATATAGAACCTTCTTTATTTTCATATGTAAAGTAAAAGGATAATGACTTATTATTCTTTTTTTGATATAATTGTTGTAGGTGAAGTATATGGGCAAAATACACATAATGAACGATAGTTTAGCTAATAAAATAGCAGCTGGTGAGGTAGTAGAAAAATGTGCATCTGTTGTAAAAGAATTAGTAGAAAATAGTATAGATGCTAATAGTAGTGAAATAAAAATTGAATTAATAGAATCAGGAGTTAAATTAATTAAGGTAACTGATAATGGAATTGGAATGGATAGTGAAGATGCACTTCTTTGTTTTCAAAGTCATGCAACAAGTAAAATAAAAGATGAAGATGATTTATTTAATATAAATACTCTTGGATTTAGAGGTGAAGCACTTCCATCAATCGCAAGTGTGTCTAATATAACTATTAAAACATGTAATGGTATTGATAGTGTTATTTATGAGCTAGAAGCTGGGGTAGTAGTTAATAAAGAGACTGGAGATATGAGAAAAGGTACTATT
>CAPQQE010000123.1:3397-3641 GCA_948687865.1 uncultured Bacilli bacterium | reverse complement strand
CAACTACTAAGAAAAATGGAAACTCTTACTACTATTACTATTGTAATGATTGTAAATTAACTATCAAAGAAAATATCATAGAAGAATATATTAGTGAGTTTATAGATAATATTGTTGAATATGATTCAGTTGTTAATCAATTCTTCTTACCAATGATGAAACAAAAGATAGAAAATCCAAAAGAAGATATTGAAAAAGAAATCAAAAAGCAAAAAGATAAATTTGCTAGAATTAGAGAGGCTTA
>CAPQQE010000123.1:1161-3343 GCA_948687865.1 uncultured Bacilli bacterium | reverse complement strand
CAAGTATTTACTCTTGAAGAATATGATTTAGAACGAAAAAAGATAGAAAATACTGTTGAAGATTTAGAAACAAAATTAAATGAATCCGAAGTATGTGATGAGTTAAAATTTACACCAGAAGATATTCTTGTAAAAAGGGATATTGACTTTATAAACTCTGTTAAATATCCAGAAAAATACAAAGAATATAACAAATCATGGAAAGATTTTACAAGAGAAGAAAAAGCTAATTTGATTATGAATTATATTGAAGATATTACTTTAAAAGAAACCTACAATAAAAAATGTGATGTTGAATTTATTAAGTTTAGAGAAAGTATAGTTAATCCTTGTAATGATTTATATTTCAATGGTTATCTAGATAGAAAAGACTATGCAATATTTGGTAATGTGATGGGAACATTAAGATTTAGTGAATATCGTAATGATGATGAAGTATGGCAACACATTTTAAGATTAAGAGAGTTTTATGATGTAGGATTTTACCAAGCAACCTATAACACAGAAACTTCAATGTTACTTTAATATTGATGAAGATAGCCAAGCAATCGTTAGAATATTCCCTATGGAGAACTATCGAGAGATTGATCCAGATATGAAGATGAAAGAATATGATTTAGGAGTGCTTTATATCAATAAAGATAGTGGAACAATTCTTGAAGATGAGAAGCAGTATTTAAATATATTCCAGATAAAACAGATGGAATACTTACAAGAGAAGTAAAACCTACTATTGTGAAACCTGCTAATGCTATTGGACTTGCTGAATGTACGATAGAGGAAGAAGAAACTTCCGAAGAAGTTATTTCTTCCTAATCTTTATGGAATTTTGTTTTATTACGAAGTTTTTAAACAATATGGAATAAAGTAAAACGGATTCTAAGGTATCCTTAGCCCACGAGGGCATTTTGCTATACTTGGCAAAATCCCTAGGGGGTTAAATATTTTGTCACAGCCAAAATATAACCTAAAAAACATCATTAAAACAACCATAAAAAAATATAAAATTAAAGGAGCGTGATGATTATACAATTAGCATATTCATTTCATTTAGGTAGTGATAAAAATAAGAAAAATAGTAGTAAAGCAAGTGCAAAATCTAATTTAAGTGGCACAACATCTAATAGTAATAATGCTATTCAAAATGTAAGACAATTATCAAAAGTAGATAATCATAATTATAGAAAATATGATGACAGAGAGTATGATATTGAAATTATTAGAGGTAGTTCTTCTCTAGTTAATGATGTGAAAAAACTATACAAAGATGAATTTGATGAGGCAAAAGAAGAATACAATGCTAGACAAACAAGAGAAAATAGAAAAATCAAAGATTATTTCACGCATATTAGTAATAATGCTAAAAGTGATCTTGCTTGTGAGATAATTATTGAACTTGGTGATAAAAAGTATTGGGATACAAAGGATATAAATTTTAAAAAACGTATGACAAATGTGTTTAAACAACAAGTTATTGATTTAGAAACAATATTACCTACTTTTAAAATAGCAAGTGCTATTATTCATTATGATGAAACAAGTCCACATCTTCATATCGTTGGTGTTCCTATCAAAACTGGTGGCAAAAATGGTATGAAAAAACAAGTTGGTAAAAGTGATGTATTTACCAAAGAATCACTTTGTAAATTACAAGATAAAATGAGGGTATTATGTATTGAATCTTTCAATAAAGAGTATGGTCTTACTAACTCATTAAAAGGCAAGAAAAAAGGCAGAAATCGAGATTATCATATATCTGAAATGAATGATTATATAGAAATGAAAGAGCAACTAGAAAAGAATCAAGAAAGACTAGAAATAGCCAATAAAACAACATTAGAACTTGATAATCATACTAAAGAAGTAAAAGAGATTATAACTGATTTAAAAACAACTTTAACTTCAAAAGAAAAATATATTTTAAAACAAGAAGATAAAGAAAAATTAGTATCTTATATTGATTCAGTTAGTAAAACAAATGAAGAATATAAGAAAATCCGAACTTTATCTGTAACTCTTAATAATGTAGATACTGAAATTAAGGAAAATCGTGATAAAATCAAAACCCTTACTGAAAACAACGAGGCACTTACTTTAAGAGTAGAAAATCTTACCAAAAATATCAAGAATAAGGATAAAGAAATCGAAGAATTAAAAGAAGAAAATCATTCTTTAAAAAATA
>CAPQQE010000123.1:850-1151 GCA_948687865.1 uncultured Bacilli bacterium | reverse complement strand
TCTAATCAAAGATAAATTGTTTGGTAAAGAAAAGGATCGAGAAAAATACTTTGATGTATCAAAAGACTTATACAAAAAAGGCATTATTAAGGAAGATACTTTTAACGAATTAAAAGATAAATATAATTTTAGTAAAGAACACGATGATAAAGGAAAAGATGATTTTGAGATAGAAATATAGGAAAAAACTAGATTTTGTAGTATAATATACTAGTCGAATTGATTTTGGGGGATTAAAATGAAGTTATATATACAAGCAGTTAAATTATTATTTAATAAGTTTATATTAAGAAAAAATAAT
>CAPQQE010000123.1:0-782 GCA_948687865.1 uncultured Bacilli bacterium | reverse complement strand
AGTTATTAAAGAATTTTCTGAAAAAATGGGCGTAGTTTATATCAAATTAGCTCAAATGTTAGCAACTCAAAATTTTGGTAATCTATTTACTGAAAATGATAGACAGATGTTATCAAGTATTTGTGATAATTGTAATCCAATTAGTTATGAGGAAATCGAAGAAATACTAAAACAAGAATATGGAACAAATTTAGAAAATATATTTAGTTTTATTGAAAAGAAACCAGTTGGTTCTGCCTCTGTATCACAAGTGCATAGAGCAATACTTAAAACTGGAGAAGAAGTTGCAATAAAAATAAAAAGAAAAGACATCACAGGAACAATTGATGACGATATAAAACGAATCAGAAAAATTATTCATAGATTTGGTAAATTTGTAAATTTTAGTAATTTTACTGGTGGAGATCATGCACTAGACTTATATCTAGAATGGATAGAACAAGAAACAGATTTTGCACATGAAAAAGAAAATATTAAAGTATATCAAAATTTTGCAGATAGTGTCAATGGAAAAGTAAGTGGTACTAAAAAAATTAAAGTTCCTAAATTATATGAAGAATATTGCACAGACAATATAATTGTTATGGAATTTATAAAAACTCAAACTGTTAATAAATTAGAATTAACCGATGAAAATAAAACTAAGATTACTACTGCTTTAAATAGTTATATTAGGTCAAGTTTTTGGGCATTGTTTAATGATAAACAAATAGTCTTTCATGGAGATCCTCATAGTGGAAATATTTGTATAGATGAAGATAACAATATTTGCTTTTTAGATA
>CAPQQE010000122.1:1529-3685 GCA_948687865.1 uncultured Bacilli bacterium | reverse complement strand
CATTAGAACAAGTGGTGCAAATTCAAATGTAATAACAACAAGACCTACAAACACATCTGTATTATATTGTATTAAAGCAGAACCTACTTACTTTATAAATGTAATTGGTACTACAATAAAAAATGAATTATTAGATGCTCCAATAGATATAAGCTTTCCAACTGGAACTGATTTTGCTACAGACATTAATACAAACTATACTTTAAATAATAACATTGAAAATTATGATAAAATAGAAATCAAATATGGAATAAATACAGGTGGAGTAATAGGTAATCCATTTACAAGGACAGTAGATATAGATGACATAAGATATGCATCAGCAATAGGAGATAGTAGTTTTAATGGAGAGATACAAGCAATCAATGCTTCTGGATATTTTGTCGGAGAATTTTCATTCTCATTTGTAGATAACGTTACAATTAAAATACTTAGAAGTGCTTTGTATAGTACATCTGGTACTAAACCTTGGACTACAATATCAATTACAAGTATTAAAGGTATAAAAGAAACATCAGCAGTACAAGGTGGAAATTTTGGAGGAACTGGAAGTAAATAATTATATAAATAAAAAGCTTATAAGATAATATTTATAGGCTTTTTATTTGTGTCATCTTAGAGTAAATTATAAACTAATACAAATAAATAATATAAATATATACTATATTTTCTAAGAAAGGTGGAAAAAGGCTATGAAAGTTAAAAATAAAACCTTTAAAAGAATATTATTATTTGTTCCAATACTTGTTATGGTATTGATTTTATGGATATCTTCAATGTTATTTGAGACTGACAGAGTCCAAACATATGAAAGAGTTAAATCATTAAAAGAGTCAGAAGTACAGGTTCTAGTTACACAAATTGATGAGGTACTAAACTATTCAAACAAACCTCTTAATGATAATCAAAGACATATGTTAAAGTCAGCTATCAATAAAATTAATACTGAAAAGGGTGTTTATTGTTATTTACTAGATAAGGAATTTAATATGGAATCTGAGTTTAGTAAAACACAAAAAAGAAAATTTGGGGAATTAATTATTAATGAACTTCAAAATCACAAGTATGAAATTACAGATGGAAATAATTATGGAATTATTAAAGAAACTGTAAAACATGAAGATCATATGGATGATTTAGAGTTATATTGGCAAGAAATCCCTACAGGTGATTCTGAATATTATATAATATTATCAGTAAACCTAGAAGAGATACAAGTAAATGAGGCAATAGATTCTTGTAAGGTTATGATAGGTTTATTGACTATTATTTTAGTAATATCACTTTACGCAAACATCATAGAAGATATTAGGGAAAACTAATATAACCAAAATGAATGAACATAAATATAAATAATAAAAGACTGGAGGTTTTTCATTTGAATAATATGCAATGGCCAGATTTGTTATTTAATTTATCAATATCATTTGTTGGAGGATTGATAAAAGCTTTTATATCTAAGGTTAAGAAAAAAGGTTTATCATATTTTTTTATATCAGCAATGGTTGGAGGATTCGCAGGATTATTAACATATATGCTATGTACTAACTTTAAAATGAGTTGGCAAATGACAAGTTTCGCTACGGGAGTGGCAGGATATATGGGTGATACAATATTACAGTTATTTAGTGAAATATTACCAAAATTTTTAACAGGTAAGTTTAATATTCAAATAACTGATACTTCAAAAGAGGATGATAAAAATAGCAAATCAGAAAAGAAGAAATAATGTTTATCATAATAAGGAGGAAGATCAATGGCTAGTAAAAATACTAACGAAGGTTTATCAAAACAACCTAATAAAATTGAAGAAGTACCCGTTGGTGTTTATGCTTATGATATGGCAATTGTAGAAGATTTTAGAATTAGATTTAATTATAAAAAAGATGGTACTCCTAAAACAAATAATATAGTTCAAATAACAAATTCTGAAAGCATATTTGAAATAATTGGTGATTTAGATAATGATAATATAAAGTTTCCAATTATTTCTTTAACTCGTACAGGTTGGTCTATAAAAAATTTTCTACAAGAAGCTCAAAATAATGCAGGTGTACTTATGGGTTATTTAGACGATGAAAGAGTAAAACAAGTAAGATTGCAATCAATCCCAATTCAAATAAATTATCAAGTTGATATATGGACTCAAAATAGAA
>CAPQQE010000122.1:0-1519 GCA_948687865.1 uncultured Bacilli bacterium | reverse complement strand
TTGATAATGACATAATTGCTAGAGAGCTATTATGGTTCTATATGCAAAGACCCCAAATGGCAGTTAAAATACCTCATGGGTTAGATACAACACATGTTTTTAATGTAGGATTTGAATTAGATGTTACAGACAATTCAGATATAACAGAGCATAATTCAAGAGGAAGATACTATAGACAAACATTAGGAATGTATGTAGATGACGCATACTTATGGAGATCATCAGTAACAAACGTCCCTATAATATCAGAAGTAAATTATGCTATATACGACGGAGAGATAAATGAGAAAATGATATTAGAAGCAGGTAATTTAGAAAGTATATTAATAAATGATGAAAATAAAAATAAGTAAAGGAGGTTAATTGATGAATAACTATACCAATATTGATTATAATAAAAATCAGATAAAACAAGCATCAATATGGCCATTAGATACACCACCAATAGGACCTGTAGTTGGTATGACATATTTTGATACAACATTAAAAACGTTAAGGTCTTGGGATGGACAAAGATGGGTATCAGCAGCTGATTTACCAATAGCAGGCGTCGGAGAAGAAGGTGCTCTTGGTGGAATAAGAGTTGGTGATAGATTAACAATAGATCCAACTAATGGTTTATTATCTGCAGATATACAGTCTGAAAATAATTTAACAGACGAACTATTAGAAAAAATATTAAATATAGAGAATTATATTGATGATCATGATAAAGACATTGGTTCACATCAATATATTTTAGATTTAATAACTGCTGAAGCTACAACAAGATTGCTTGAAGATAATAAAATAATTAATAGCTTAGACTTAGAAATACAAAGAGCAATGTCAGCGGAATCTTCTTTACAAAATACAAAAGAAGATAAATCAAATAAAACAACAAAAATAGATCAAAATTCTACAAACACACAGTATCCATCTGCTGCAGCAACATATGAAGCTTTAATAAAAAGAGTAGAAGCTAATCCATTAATAACAGCTTCAAATGAATATAGAGTAGTAAAATATGATTCAAAAGGATTAGTAACAGATGGTAGAAAGATTACATCAGATGATGTAACAAATATAGACGCATCTAAAATAGGTGATGGTTCAATATCAAATACTGAATTTAAATATTTAGATGGAGTGACTTCGAATATACAAAATCAAATAAATGATATAAATGACAATAAAGCAAATAAAGTAGATGGTAAAGATTTATCAGACGTAAAAACAGAATTAGAGAACGAATTAAAACAAGTAAATAGTATAATAGGAACAAGTGAAAAAGATTTCTCAGATTCAGTAGTTAAAAGAGTAAAAGATTTATCTAATATTGCAACAGTGATGCAAGCTAATTCAAATAGATATTCTGTTTCAGCAATAAACGTAACAACAGCTGGTTCTGGTTATAAAGTTGGAGAAACGTTTAACGTAGGAAAAGGAAGTTATATTGCAGCAACTATTGCTTCTGTAAATGCAAATGGTGGAATAGTTGATTTAAGTTGGAATAATGATTTAGAATTCAATACAGATA
>CAPQQE010000121.1:2028-3699 GCA_948687865.1 uncultured Bacilli bacterium | reverse complement strand
AAAAACTATTGACTTTTTATAGTTAGCCTCCTATTTTTGAATTCTTATTATTTCTTCTGCTTTCTTAAGTAATTCCTCTTTTGAATTAGAATCCATATATTCCTTCTTTAGTACAAATCTTTTCATAAAATTAATTCTTCTTCTAAAAAATACATCTCTTTTTATAACCTCTTTAAATGCACTATTATTATAGATATCTCCATAAGATAACTCTAGTACTCTAAATAGGTAACTTAATAATTTCTTTTTATTCTTAAAATTTAAATTTCTCCATAGCATTATATCATTAAATATATATATTGTATTCATTAGTTTCAATGAATTATATCTATTTTTATCATAATCTATATTTTTGGTATATTCATCTAATTTTTCACAAGATTTAAGTATATCTAATATCCTAGTACTACCGAATAAATTCATTCCCATTATACTTTTTGGATTAAATCTATATCTATATAATACTTTATTTAAATAAACAATATTTTTTGCTTTTAATATATTTGAAATAACAAATGGTAAATCTTCAAAATATATACCTACTGGAAATCTAGAATCTCCTATTAAATCTCTTTTAAACAATTTATTACAAGGACCGGCAGTTTCTAAAAGAAAATAATCACCTTTATTAATATCAACTCTTAAAGTCTTTTCTTTTAATTTTGGATATAATTTTCTATCTGCATATTCTATATTTGAAATACTTCTACTAAAATCATATCTAACTATATCAGCATCATATTTTAATGCGGTATTTATAGTTTCTTCCAAAGTGTTTGGTTCTATATAGTCATCTGAATCAATAAACATAATATAATCACCTTTAGCTACTGAAAGTCCTTTATTTCTAGATGCACCAGGTCCTTCATTCTTATCACTTTTTATTACAATAACATTATCATTATTCTTTTCATATTCCAAAAGTATATTTAAACTATTATCTTTAGATAAGTCATCAATTAAAATTAATTCGTAATTTTTATAAGTTTGATTTAATATACTATCTATACATTGATTTAAAAATTTTTCACAGTTATACACTGGTACTATAATACTAATTTTTTTCATATTTCATACATCCTTTATATTAATACAATTAAAATTATACCACAAGTTGAGATATTTTTTTATCTTTATACAATAAATTAAAAAAAGGATATAATTTATCCTTATTTAATTTCAATATTTCTTCTAGTATCTACTTTTTCTGCTTTGGGTATTACAAGAGTTAATGTTCCATTAACAAATTCCGCTTCTATTTCATCTTCTTTTATATCTCCAAAATTAAATGAACGTTCACATTTTTCAAAAACTCTTTCTCTTCTTATATATTTTTTATCATTATCCTCATTTGACTCTGATTTTTTTTCGCATGATACTTTTATCATTCCATTATCACATTCGATTTTTATATCTTCTTTTTTGAAGCCAGGTATATCCATAATAACATTATAGTTCCCACCTTCTTCAAAAATATCACATTTCATTTTTTTACTAAATTTATCTCCTTCAAAATCATCTAAAAAACTATCAAAAAATATTCTACTTGGTAACATATTAAATCATTCCTTTCTCTTTTATTGTTTACCATATTTTTTTATATTATTCTACTTTGACAATAATTCACAAATCAAATTACTTATTTCTGTTGGATTATCTATTGATAAACCA
>CAPQQE010000121.1:0-2018 GCA_948687865.1 uncultured Bacilli bacterium | reverse complement strand
CTATTAATCTTGCCTGAGAATATAAAATCTTTGTATACTTTTTAAATTCATCTTTATCTTCTTCATATAATTTTTTTAATTTATCCTTTATTGTATGTGATTCATTTATTTCTAGTATTATTTTAGCATTCACATTTCCATCATTTGGCATAGAATTTAATACTTTTTGCATCTCTATTGATACAGGTCCTTCACTAACTAAACATACTGGATGATTTTTTAATCTATTTGTAAATCTAACACTTTCTACTTCATTATCTAATGACTCTTTCATAAATGAAAGCATATCTTTAGATTCTTCATTAATACTATTTAAAGCTTCTATTTCTTCTTTAGTATCAAGATTTAGATTTTCTTCACAAACATTAATAAATTTTTTATTTTCATAACTATCTAACATCTTAATTACAAATTCATCTACATAATCTGTTAAATATAAAATACCATATCCTTTATCTTTTACTTTTTCTACTTGTGGAAGCATATTTATTTTATCTATTGTCTCACCACAAGCATAATATATATTTTCATCTTTATCAGACATACTTTCTATAAATTCTTTTAAAGTAACTAATTTTTCATCTTTTGATGAATAGAAAAGTACTAAATCTTTTAATTCATCTTTTTTCATTCCATAATCATTATATATACCAAATTTTAGTTGCATTCCAAATTCTTTAAAGAATTTTTCATACTCTTCTCTATTATTCTTAAGCATATCTTCTAATTCTGATTTTATTTTCTTTTCAATATTATTTGAAATTAACTTTAATTGTCTATCTTGTTGTAATAATTCTCTTGATATATTAAGTGATAAATCATCACTATCTACTAAACCTTTTACAAATCCAAAATAATCTGGAAGTAAGTCAGAACATTTATCCATTATAAGAACGCCATTAGAATAAAGAGAAAGCCCTTTTTCATATTCTTTTGAATAATAATCAAAAGGTGCATGAGATGGTATAAATAATAATGATTTATAACTAGTCATTCCTTCAACACTAGTATGTATTACCCTAAGTGGTTTCTCATAATCATAAAATTTACTTTGATAAAAATTATTATATTCATCCTCTTTTATTTTACTTTTATTTTTCTTCCATAGTGGAATCATACTATTTAAAGTTTCTTCCTTTAATACATCTTCATATTCATTATCAGAACCTTTTTTTAACTCTCTTCTATTTACGTTCATAATTATTGGATATTTAATATAATCTGAATATTTTTTAACTAATTCTTCTATTTTATAACTATCTAGGAATTCACTATAATTATACTCATCCGAATCTTCTTTAATAGTTAATATTATAGTAGTTCCATATCCTTCTTTATCACACTCTTTAATATCATACCCATCTACTCCTTTTGATATCCACTTATAAGCTTTTTCTTCTCCATATTTCTTTGATATTACTTCTACACTATTGGATACCATAAATGATGAGTAAAATCCAACACCAAATTGGCCTATAATACTTACATCTTTTTTTGGATCACTTTCTTCTTTAAATTTTAGAGAACCTGATTTTGCTATCATACCTAAATTATTTTCAAGTTCATCTTTATCCATACCAATACCATTATCAGATATAATTAACTTTCTATTATCTTTATCAATATCTAATCTTATGCATAGATCTTTCTTATTAATTTTAACACTTTTATCTGTTAATGAATTATAATAAAGTTTATCAATTGCATCGCTTGAATTTGATATTAATTCTCTTAAAAATATTTCTTTATTTGTATAAATTGAATTAATCATTAAATCAAGTAATCTTTTTGATTCTGCTTTAAATTGTTTCATTAAAATTACCTTCTTTCTATTGATTTTTTATCAACAATTTAATGATATCACCATTACTGGCACTTGTCAATAGTGAGTGCTAATTTTACTTCAATTAATTTTTAATATTATTAGTCAAAAAAGAACTCTCCTCCTTTACATACATCGTTATTGATTCTGATAAGCCACCATATCATATGAGATAGTAAAAAAACAGAAACCCGTT
>CAPQQE010000120.1 GCA_948687865.1 uncultured Bacilli bacterium | reverse complement strand
GTATTCTAGATATCCTAGAAGAAGGATGTGTGAGCCGCATTTTAGTCCTTATGAAAAACTTGAAGTTGCTTTGTTAGAGGTTATTAAAAATACTTGTAAAGAGTATATTGATAGTTTAAATATAACTGAATTATCTAAAGAAGCAATAAACAGTAAGAAGAAAGATAATCAAGTTAATGATCAAATTAATGAACTTAAAAAACGAGAAAAAGAATGTGTAAGTAAATTAGATATGCTTTATCAAGATAAGTTTAAAGGTGTAATATCGGAAGAGACTTTTACAAGAATTACTAAAGATACAGAAAATTCATTGAATAAGATACGATATGAAATAGAGAAATTACGAAATAATAAAAAAGAAGAAAAAGTAAATAAAAATGACTTAAAAGAATATGAAGATAAAATTAGGCAACTTGTGGATATTGAAAATCCATCAAGGGAACTTTTACAAGCATTAATAGACAAAATTATTATAGATAAAGATAGAAATGTCGAAATAGTATATAAATTTAGTATATTGAATAATTAAAACTTTTTCCCAAGTTGGGAAGAAGTATTACATAAGATGATAAACTACTTATAAAAAATAATGGAGTTACAAATGGGAGAAAATAGAAGTAGAATTAAAAAGAAATATATTTGTAAATTATGTAGTGAAGAATATGACTATGATAAAATGAGCGATGAACATTATCCAGCTAAAAGTGTTGGAAATGATGATGTAGGTGAATTTGATATAACCAAACTGTTTGATTTAATGATGTCAGATCATTTTAGGAAAGAAACTATTGAAAAAATAAAAAATGGAGAAGAATTTCAGAATATTTATGATGAAGTTTTTGATAATCAATTATTTAAATCAACATATCCAAAAGGGAGAACTGCAAGGACATTATGTCAGAAATGTAATACTTTTTTAGGAAAATATGATGAAGCATATTTGAGATTTTTTAATGCTAATGGTAATCCTCAAAAAATAAAGGGATTTACAAAAGAAACAAAATATAAAATCATAAAATCGATTTATGCCAAATTTTTATCAATACCTGAAGCAATAGAAGAAAAATTTGATTTTATAGAATTTATTAAAGATTCATCTTCAATTGACTATAATGGTATTTGGAATTTATATCTTACAAAAAGGAATCATACTAGTGATTTATTAGGTTTAAAAGACATAGGAACTGGTAAGTTGGTTTTTGATGAAGGAGTAGTTTATGAATTTTCTGATGAAAAATTTATTTTTAATCTTATGAATTTTAAAATACATTCTTGTTTTAAAATGACTGATATATTTGAAATTTTAAACAAAAATTTTGTATTAACAGAAGGTGTTGATGGAAGCGGAGGATATCATGGGCAACTAATGATACAACGCTTATTTAGTTCTATGAATATTGATGATGATATTAAAAATGATTAGATAAAAAATAGTTACACATTGACTATCGCCAGGTGGCGAAGGTGCTGAAGTAATATATGCACTTAGAAATAATGATACATTATCAAAATTAATATTAGATAATTTAAGTCGAGAAGGTCAAGCAATAAGAAAAGCATATCAAAGAAGATTACCAAGTGATAATACAAAAGATTATTATTTTATACATCGTAATACTGGAAGAACAGAACCAATAATTATAGAATATGGATTTGTAGATAATAAAAATGATGCTAGTAAAATAAAAAATAATTGGGAAAAATATGCAGAAGCAGTTGTAAAAGCAGTAGCGCAATATAAAAATATTCCATATGGTGAATCATCAGTTTCTGAAGAATATACTGTTCAAAGGGGCGATACTCTTTGGAGTATAGCTAAGAAATTTAATACTAATGTAAATGAATTAAAAAGACTGAATAACTTAAAAAATAATGTTTTATATGTAGGACAAAGATTAAAAGTACCAGAGTATTATAAAGCAGAAGACACTAATATATCTTATATCGTAAAAAAAGGAGATAGCTTATGGTCTATTGCAAATGAATATAATACAACAGTAAATGATTTAAAAAAATATAATAATTTAACAACTGATTCATTATCAATAGGTCAATTAATAAAAATACCATCAGCAACTACAATAGTAACACCATCAGAAGATGATATTATAAATGAAGAAAACTTATATGTTGTTCAAAATGGTGATACATTATGGTCAATATCTAGAAAATTTGGTGTATCTGTTCAAGATATAAGAAATGCTAATAACTTAACAAGTGATATACTTAAACTAGGAATGAGTTTAATAATACCAACAGGAAATGTGTCGGATAATAATATAATTATCTATACAGTTAAAAGAGGAGATAGTTTATGGGCACTTGCAAGAGAATATAATACAACAGTAAATGATATTAAACAGTTAAATAACTTAAATTCAGATGTACTATCAATAGGTCAAGAATTACAAATAAAGAAAAATACCAATGTTTAAAAGCATTGGTATTTTAATATAATTCCTTACAAACTCCTTTATTAGGAACGTAAAAACAATGATTTTTATATCTCCCACTATTTCTTTGATTAAACCATGTTTCCCTGCATGCATTACCACTACCTGGTGCATAAAACCATAATGCATTAGTCGCAGGATGAAAATATTCTCCATTTATTATTCTCTTAGCTAAATTCTTTTCAGCAGTACTTGATGAACTATAAAATAAAGGACTATTTATACTAGAAAAACCACCTGGACTTTGATAAACCATTTGATAAATACTAGTAATATTCTTAAAATCTAGACAATTTCCTATAACTCTATTAATACCAACATTTCCTACCATAAGCATTCCAAGATTACCTTCACCAGTAGCTTCTGCCCTCATAAGTCTTGCTAGTAAATCAAGTTCTTTAGTATTATAAGCAACAATTCCCATATAACCCTCCTACTTATAATATATGAATTATATTATAGTAGTTGATAAAATAAAAAAAATATGATATTATTAACTCGTGCCAAATAGGGGATTAGTTAAATGGTATAATAGGAGTCTCCAAAACTTTTGTTGGGAGTTCGATTCTCTCATCCCCTGCCATTAAGAATTTTAGTTGAACTTTCAACTTAAAATATCGAAAAATCGCTGGAATTATAAGGGTTTCAGTGATTTTTATTTTTACGGAAAAATGGTATAAAAAATGGAATATGAAGTAAGTAATTTGATTAAAGATGAGAAGCTAGAGAAAAGAATTGTAACAACTTGTATGTTTAATAATGTTAAATATCAATTTAAACAAGGTAGAATACTAAAGATTAAAAATACTAATCTTAGTTTAATAGAACCTCATAAGGTAAATATTACTATTAAGGATAAAGATATTATATTGATTTACTTCGATAAGGAGAATTTGTTTCTTTATAATAGAAGTATGCCAATTACAATTAAAACTCTAGATACCCTACTTAAAAATATCAAACAAAATTTAGTTAAAGTATAGAAGATTATTGATGAAATAGTCTTCTTTTTTAGTGGTTTTATCTCCGTGAAAAAAACACTCGTATTATATAGATAGAGGAAAAGCAGTGTTGATTTATGACTATATTTAAGTTAAATTTCAATGAAACTATTCCACCGTGATATCTATATTATTATTTATTAAGGAATATATAATAACGGAAAAATATTATTTCTGTTTGTATATTAAGTTAAGTCAATTAGATGTAGATTAAAAGGAGAATAAGTGAAAGATTTAACAATTTATCTTAATACAAGTGTAATTATAGCCGATAAAGGTTATAATTATGAAGACTGAAGTTAAGAGATTAAAAGGTTATGATATCGATTTAAAAGATGAAGTAACATTAATAACATATAATTCTTATAATCACGATATATTGTATGTTAAGAACAAGAATACTAAGTGTAGAATTAAGTTATTACCTAATCATATGTATCAGGATCTTACTACTAGAGAGATTAAACCATGTAAGAAACAAATTAAAAATAGGTCTCAAGGAAAAGTCTCTTTAAGAAGAACTTTTA
>CAPQQE010000119.1 GCA_948687865.1 uncultured Bacilli bacterium | reverse complement strand
GACACTACTACTGTTGATAACACAGCTGTATCTCCATATCTAATTAAAACTGCTCCATCCGCTTGTTTTGCAAGTTCACCATGTTCTACCACTAATTTTCTTCCTCTAAAATCTAATTCATAAACTTTTTTACTCATACTTTTCTCCTCTATTTCTTATTATAACATTAAAAGATGAAAATTAACACAAAAAAAGCACTTATGTGCTTATTTTCTTAAACCTAATCTTTCAATTAGTTTACGGTATCTATTAATATCTGTTTTCTTTAAATATTCAAGTAAATTACGACGTCTACCAACTTTCATAAGTAAACCTTTTTTTGAATGGAAATCATGAATGTTTACTTTTAAATGTTCAGTTAGAATCTTAATTTCTTTAGTAAGAATAGCTATTTGTACCTCAGGTGATCCTGTATCTCCTTCATGAGTAGCATATTCTTTAATTATATCTTCTTTTACAGATTTCTTTAATGCCATTATTTATTCCTCCTATCTTAATATTTGCCTTAAACCTAGTATGTGGTTCGGAGAATCCAAATACCAAGCAAAAGGTAATGCATATATAATATACAATAAAATTTATATAAAATCAATACTTTTTA
Organism: uncultured Bacilli bacterium; assembly: GCA_948687865.1. The sequence goes on along the minus strand of CAPQQE010000119.1, from coordinate 3,429 downwards.
TTACTATTTAATTATCTTTTCATATCATTAGCATATAGCCTTTGATAGTATTTATTATCCTTTAGTAAATTTTCATGGGTATCAAAACCTACAACTCTTCCTTCTTTCATTACTACTATTTGATTACTTTCTTTTATTGTCGATAGTCTATGAGCTATAATTAATATTGTATATTTACCTTGAAGATTATTTATTGCTTTTGTGATATTAAGCTGAGTTTCATTATCAAGCGCACTTGTTGCTTCATCAAATAATATTATTTTTGCATCTGTAAGAAGTGCACGTGCAATGGCAATCCTTTGCCTTTGTCCTCCTGATAAATTAACTCCACCTTCTCCTAGCTGCGTATTATATTTTTCTGGAAGTGACATTATATAATCATGTATACATGCTTTTTTACAAACATCTTCTATTTCTTTCATTGTAACATTCTTCTTTATAATTTCAAAATTTTCTTTTACTGAAAAATTAAATATATAAGGATTTTGTGTTATAAGTGAAATATTACCTCTTAAACTCTCTTCACTAAGTTCATCTATATTAATACCATCTATTGTTATTTTACCACTATTTATTCTATATAACTTTGTAATCATGTTAAATACGGAAGTTTTCCCTGCGCCACTTTCCCCAACAATTGCGGTTGTACTAAAAGCAGGTATTTTTAAATTCATATCTTTAATTACATTTATATTTTTTATATATCCAAAATTTACATGTTCGAAACTAAAATTACCATCAAGATTTTTAACTTTTCTTGTACCAAATTCTTCTTTTTGATACTTACCATCTATTATTTCAAATACTCTTTCTGAAGATAAATTAAAATCTTTTAACACTTCAAGTAAATCAATTATAGCAACTAAAAAATCAAATACTTTATCACTATACATAAATAATATAATGAAATTTGCCGCAACTAACTTATCATCATTTATTAAATATATTCCTAGTATTACAAATAAAAACATAAATAAGTTTTTCAAAAATTCTCTAAGTAATTCATATCTTTTAGTCATTTCTGACATTTGATATTGTATTGTATTTGCTTTTTTTAACTTCTTATATATTTTATTTTCAAAATCAGGATAACAATTAAGAACTTTTATATCTCTTATACCTCTAACTAACTCAGATACTAATCCTGTATTTGTCTCTTTAACTTTCTTAAAATACTTTTGTCTTTCAAAATGTTTTACTAAATATATTCTCTCAAAATAAAATATTATAGATAATGCAATTACAAAATACACAAACATTATTTTATTAATAGTAAATACTGCGAATAATATACCTACGTTAGTAATTATTATATTTATTCTTTTAAATATAGTTCTAAAAACTTCTGCTATATTTGATGTATCTTGACTAAGTCTGTCTATAAAAACACCTGATGAATTTTTATCAATTTGTGATGTTTCTAAATCTATTATGCTTCTAGCAACTTCAACTTGTAAATTTAAATATGTTTCTCTATAAAATACTCTAGAGACTTTGCTTGAAAAATAACCTACAAAACTTGATAGCATTTTCATTGATGCAAAACAAAGTGCAACTACTATGAGTTGCATCCATAATTCATCTTGCATACTTATAACTACTCTCGCTGATATAAGTGGTATTATTGCACCTATAATACCAGTTAAAATACTTAAAAATATGTAAATAATAAAGAGTTTTTTATTTTCTTTCATATACTTATATGATTTTTTCATATAAATATTTTTCATACTACAATCACCTATTATAAGTATATCATATAAATTTTTATAGTATATTATTTTTAGTATATCTTTACAATTATATACAATTATTTTTATCTCTTACTCTCTATATTTTGAAGTTCAAATCTATATTTTTGTCCATTGATATTTACTTCTTCAAAAAATTCATCATATGGTCTAACCCATAGAGGACTGTCTCTATAAAGACCACGATATACTACCTTTTTCTCTAGTGTTTCACTATCTTTTGCTATATCTTCTAATAAATATAAATCACCTTTATAATGTTTATTATTCCTTTAATTACTTTCATATGTACCTACAATATAGTTAAATTAACAAAAAAATAGCTATAAAACAATAGCTATCATATTATTTGAACCTTTATTGTATTTATAAGTTCATTTAATATATATTTTATTCTTCTTTTAATAACCACTCAATTATATTCATAACTTTTATTCCATTATAATCATTATTTATTGTTTTATCCATAGTCAATATTGTCTTCTCGTAATTATCTGCAATATTTTCTAAACTTCTAAGTTCGCGCATTTTTACTTGCTCATCTTTTAAGGTTTGAGTAACCTGATAATATTTTATATTATTTGGATTTTCCGCGACAAAATCAACTTCATAATCGTTAGTTCTACCTATATTAACTCTATAACCCCTTCTTAGAAGTTCTAAATAAACTACATTTTCAAGTAAATGCCCCTCATCTATATTTCTAAACCCTAGTATTATATTCCTTATTCCAGTATCTGATATATAATATTTCCCAAGTGTCTTAAGTATTGATTTACTCTTTATATCCGTTCTATCTGCTTTATACATTATGAATGATTTTTCAAGCATACTTAAATAATTATCTATTGTTTGATGATTTGATTTTTCTACTATTTTATTACTATTTAAATAATCACTTATTTTCGTAGATGAAATAGGACTCCCTATATTATTTGATAGATATTTTATAATATTTTCAAGTAGCGCCACATCTTTTATATTATTTCTATCTATAATATCCTTCTTTACAATAGTGTTATATATATCATTTAAATATGATAAAACTAACTTGTCATTATCTTTAATTAAAGTTATTGCTGGAAGTCCACCATATTTTAAATATTCATTGAATTTATCATCCAAATTATTATTATCATAATTATTGAATATCAAATATTCTTTAAATGATAATGGATACATTTTTATTTCTATATATCTTCCTGATAATAGTGTTGATAATTCACTTGATAATAGATATGCGTTAGATCCCGTTATATATATATCTATATTGAAATCCACTTTAAATGAATTAATTGCTTTTTCCCAAGATTCTACATTTTGTACTTCATCTAGTAATAGATATACTTTATCTTTCTTTATCTTATCTTTAACATAGTTATATAAATCTTTATAGTCTTTAATATCATCATAGATTGCTGACTCAAAATTTATATGTATTATATTAGCCTCTTTAACTCCATTATCTAGTAAATAATCCTTAAACATTAATAAAAGTGTTGATTTACCACTTCTTCTAACTCCAGTTATTACTTTTATAAATTCAGTATCTTTTGCACCAATCATTATTTTTAAGTAATTATCCCTTATTATCATTTTTCATCACCAAATACATATTATCATAATATTCTTTTTTTGTAAAGTTTTGCAAATGTATTTGCAAAATTCTATTTTTTGA
>CAPQQE010000118.1:436-4126 GCA_948687865.1 uncultured Bacilli bacterium | reverse complement strand
CTTCAATTTTATACTCCATAGTATAACCACCTTTCAAACTTAAATTTATTTTTAGAGGTGCAAATTCTTTTATTTTTCCACCTCTTCGAACTTCTGTTGGAGTAGAACCGTGGAATCTTGTAAATGCTTTTGTAAAGCTATCTGGAGAATCATATCCGTATTTTAAAGCTATATCAATTATTTTATTATCTGTGTTTAATACTTCATAACCTGCACATGATAACTTCCTATTTCTAATGTATTCACTTAACCCATAACCACAAATAATAGAAAATCCTTTTTGAAAATAAAATGATGATATATATGAATAATTTGAAATGTCTTCAATAGTTATATCATTTGTTAAATTATTTTCTATATATTCAATAGCTCTACTTATAGATTCACACCAATTCATATTTTTCTCCTTTCAAGTTCATAAGTAAATTTTAGCTTATAAGTCTCTACTTTACCCGATATTTCTTGTTAATATTTGTCTATAAACTTTAAAGAGCAAATTTAAAATGAAGTGAACCCCATATAGTGGACACTAAATAAAAAGAGCTCTTTACTTGGAGACTACATTTTTATGTAGTCTCTATTTTTTATTCTTATTGTATTATAAAATAATAGCCAATCTTTTACAATGTCTATATATTCATTTAAATTTGTGATATTATTATTGTAGAGTGTTTCCTTTTTTAGAATGCCATGGAAACTCTCCATTGGTGAATCATCTATCGGTGTTCCTTTTCGGTTCATCGAAATTGTAATTCCGTTCGATTCACATATTTTTTTATATTGAAAAGATGTATATTGGTATCCTTGATCTGAATGTAAAATCAAGCCTTTTACATCTTTTCTATTTTTTATTGCTTCATTTAATGTATCTAAAACTATATTTATATCATTTTTATTGCTTATCTTATATGCTACAATTTTTCTATCATATAAATCTAATATTGTAGATAAATAAGCTCTTTTGTTATTGCATATTAAGTACGTTATATCTGTTGTCCATATTTTATTTGGTCTATCTGTATTGAATTTTCTCTTTAACAAATTTGGTTTTACATTTTCTTCTATCCTTCTGTAAGAATGATTTTTTACTTTTCTTGTGTATTGTGGTCTTAGATTATATTTTTTCATTATTCTTTGAACTTTTTTGTGATTCATTATTAATCCCCATTTTTGCAATAAGCCTTTCTCAATTCTTCTATATCCATAAGTTCTCTTTGACTCGTCAAATATGTCTTTTATTAAAAGATATTCATCATAATCTTTATCGTTTTGATTATAATATTTATAATAATTTGATTTTGATATATTTAACACATCAAACAAATCCTTTAATTTATATTTGTCTTTAAATATATTTATAAAATTTATTTTTTCTCGTGTTGTTCCTTGAGAAAGGCTTGATATTTTTTTAATATTTCATATCTTTCTTTATAATTAATTTCATCATTTTTTATACGACCTCGTTTTTGTCTAATAATTTGATTATTTTTTCTGTATTTTCTAACCCACATTTCAACTGTATGCCAACTTGCAATATTATATTTATCTGCAATTGACTGATATGTACCCTGATGATTAATATACTCTCCAATTACTGTACCAATTAATTCATCTGAATAATCTTTTCTAAATTTTTGTCCTTTTTTTATTCCCATAAAAAATACACCTCCGTTTAAAGTATACCATAACTCTTTTTTATTATGGTCTACTAAACGGGGTGCATTTCATTTAAACATACTCTTTTTGCATATAGAGAAAAGTTTTTAATATACATATAAAATACTTGAAAATTAGCCTGTTTTCTGGTATAATATAGAATTAACAAGTTAAATTAGAATTAAGAAAGTGAGGAGAATTGTAATAATGGAAAATTTAAAGTATTTTAATAGATTTTATATAGATAAAGAAAAAGATATAGTAGTAGAGCTATATAAAGGTCAAAATGCAGATGAAATAACATATATTATAAGAACTCCAAATCATAAAAGTGGAAATTTAATTTCAAATTTAGCAAAAATTTCAGGATTAGAGACTATTAGAGATGAAAACGATTTAAAAATAATAAAAAACACTATACCAGCTTCTATAAATCCAGAAAATAAAGAAGTTTATATTTTTAGATTAGCAGGAATGAAAATTGCGAATATTTTTGAGGATAAAATTGAAGTGAAAGCTAAAATGCCTGCAATTACAAAAACATTAATGTCTCAAACAAAAACATATAACTTAGACATAAAAAAATCAATTGTAAAATCATACATATTTAAAAAATCAAAATTTAGAACAGATTTACATACACATATGAATGCAAATTTATCACCAGATGTTTTAATTGCTTTAGGGATTGTTCATCAAATAAAATACCCTTTATATTATATTAAAAAATTAAATTTGAAAATAACAAAAAGCCAACAAAAACAAATAGATAAAGATAGAAAAGTGGTTGAAAAACAATTTGAAAATTGTGAATTAGAGGGAAAACATCTAGTTAGAAAAATTGATGATAATACATTTATAAATTTTGCAGATTTAATATTAAATAACTTAGAAAATGCTGAAGAATAAGAACAAGTTTAGCATTATTAAAAGATGGTCAATCTGTATTTACAAATTTAGAAAAGGTATATATTTATAGATATGTATTTTGTAAAGCTAAATTTTCAGAACAAAAAATAAAACTTTCAAAATCAAAAATTGAAAGAATTCCAGAAGAAGAAATTAAAAAAGATATTAAAAAAATGTTAGATGATAAAAAATCTGGAAGTGTATATAAAAATAATACTTTAAGGCAAGACAAATATTTGTGGATTGCTAGAGAGTATCAAAAACAGGGTGTTTATTATGTAGAAATAACGGATACAGATTTGGCAAAAACAGGAGAACCTGCAATAAAAGTGCTAGAAGATATTCATGGAGTAATGCCTAACATAGAAAAAGAAACAGGTGTTAAATTAAGATTTTTAGTTGGAATAAGAAGAATACCGTTAACAATTATAAAAGATCAAAGTTCAAGTTCAAATTATTTAAGACAAACATTAGATGTTTTAAAAGCAGTAGCTAGAAGTCCATATATAGTAGGAAGTGATTTTATAGGTGAAGAAATAAACGATATAACAGATTTAAAGCCCGTTATAAATGAATTGGTACAATATGCTGTAACAGAAGATAAAGGTTTTACGGTTAGAATTCATGCTGGCGAAAATGATTGTTTAAAAGATAATGTTGTAAAATCTATAAAATGTGTAAAAGAATCTTTAAAGAAAGGTCAAAAAATGCCTCCAGTTAGATTAGGGCATGGTTTATATACAGCAGATTTAAATTCTGAAGAAGGCAAAATGCTTATGAAGGAAATTGTTGAAACTGGAGCAATATTAGAATTTCAATTAACATCAAATATAAGATTAAATAATTTAAATGATTTAACAAGACATCCTTTAAAAACTTATATTCAAAATGGTGTAAAATGTGTTCAAGGTACAGATGGATGTGGATTTTATGGTTCAGATTCTGTTGATGAACAACTAGCGTTATATAATTTAGTTGGATTAACAGATGATGATTTTGAAAAAATGAGAAAAGTAGAAGATGAAGTTATTGAAGCTAGTAGAAATTATTTTATAGAAAAATCTCAAAAATTTGAAGAGTTTTTAAATGGTAGAACTTTAAGAGAAGCTATTTTAGAACTAGAAG
>CAPQQE010000118.1:0-426 GCA_948687865.1 uncultured Bacilli bacterium | reverse complement strand
GGTAAAAAATGTGATATTGAAATGAGAATTAGCAATAAATTAGATTCAGAAACAGAATTAAAAGATAAAATTAGAAATTTACCAGAAGATAAAATACCAATAGTAATAGCTGGTGGAAGCTTTAATGCAAAAGATAGAGAAACAGAATTAAGTGATGAGGGATTAGAAATTCTTAGAAATTTAATTAAATATCTAGACAATAAAAAGGTATGTTTTGTTGTAGGACATAAAATGAAAGGATTTGAAAAAGCGATTGTAGATATTTCAAAAGAATTAGATAAAAAATTTGAAATAGATGCAATAGTTCCAAAAGAAGTTTCTGCTGAAGTGAAAAATGATTTGTTAAAACAAGATATTAATGGAATAAGAATTTCACCAGAAAGTGAGGAAATGGGGATTTACAAGAGCTTCAATTACGAGATATTT
>CAPQQE010000117.1:3972-4199 GCA_948687865.1 uncultured Bacilli bacterium | reverse complement strand
TAAGAAACTATTATATCATTATCCAAATATACTGTCAGTTAACTTATATGTTGTTATTATTTTTTAAAAAGTTCCTCCATTAACATTTAATATTATAACTCTGATTCTAAAAAAAGAAGAACTATAATTTCTTCCCTAAAGTTTTAACTTCATCATCACGCATTTTATAATAATCTAATACATCAATCATAAAATTTCTAATTGTAATCTCATTAATAATATAGGAC
>CAPQQE010000117.1:3065-3962 GCA_948687865.1 uncultured Bacilli bacterium | reverse complement strand
AAGGGGATATTATGGACAATATTATAAATGAAGTAAAAGATATAACAAACAAGCCCTATCAAAGATATGAAAGATTAGATCAAATATTAACGGAAATAAAAATTTTAGCACCAACACACTTTGATGGAATATGCATGTCTGATGAATACAAAGATAAAGTGCGAGATATAGATAATACAATAATTAGGTTTCCTGTTGAATATATATGTGACACATCTCCTCAATTTCGTGATATTCGTAATGTTAATAATAATATTACTAAAAGCAAAAGAAGAGATACATTTAAAATAGAAGATTACCTAGATTATGTTGTCTATTATGCTAGAAAAAAATTAATTGGTAATCGAAACTTAAGAAAAAACTTTAATACATTTGATTTAATTAATACATGTTATGAGGTATCTTCTTTTGTAAAAGAAGGAGCAGAAAAGTGTGACTTAGAATGTCATATTATTAGAATTGACCCAGGTTTTGATAGTGACGCTCAACTACTAAACGGAATGGGATACCACTACTTTAATATTATTAAATATCAAGATAAATACTATTTAGTTGATGTAAGTTATTCGCAATTTTTTACTAAACGACTTACTAATTTTTCCAGAATGGGAGTACCTTTTATCATCCCACCAATGACAGGTTCTTATATGGTTTTAGATAATTACCGCAATAAAGTCGCAACAATTATAAATAAATTTGGTTGGATAGAATTAACCGATGAAGTAATAAAAGCTTACTTTGATGGTTTTGCTCTATCTTATCGTAATGCCCTTTATTATGAAGGCAAAAGACTACTATATAAAACTAAATATACTGCTAAAGATTATAAGAACTTCTTGATTGGCGAAGATTCCCAAGTTCATTATGAAGGAACAAGAGTTTTAGGATATCAAAGAG
>CAPQQE010000117.1:607-3055 GCA_948687865.1 uncultured Bacilli bacterium | reverse complement strand
ATTCCAAACGAAAATAGACAAAAGTCTATTTTTTTAATGCATAATCAACAATTGTATCAATATGAGCTTGAGTTGTATCAAATAAAGGGACATTAACATCTCCATCTTTTATTAGCATCTCAATTTCTGTACAACCTAATATAACTCCTTCAATATGTTCTTCTGCAATCATCCTATTTATAATATTAATATAAGCTTTCTTCGATTCCTCTATTATTTCACCTTTACAAAGTTCATCAAATATAACTTTATCAATTAAATCAATATCATCTCTTTCTTTAGGCACAATTGCATTGATACCATTTTTCTTAAGCCTATTAATTATAAAATCTTCTTGCATAGTATACTTAGTACCTAAAAGTAAAACATTAGTTGCATCTTTTTCGTGACACTTCAAAGAAACGGCATCTGCAATATGAATAAGTGGTACGTTTATACTGCTCTCAATAATATCAGCAACCTTATGTATCGTGTTAGTTGCAATAACAATCGCATCTGCTCCAGCATTTTCTAACGTTTTAGCAATCTCTTTAAGGATAATTCCAATTTCTTCCCACTTTCCAGCTAACATTCTCTTTCTTATATCTTGAAAGTTAACATTATAAATAAGTAACTTTGCGCAGTTTAAATCTCCTAGCTTTTCATTTATTTGTTTATTAATTCTTTCATAATAATGCATACTAGATTCATAACTCATGCCACCTATTATACCAATTGTTTTCATTTCATCCTCTTTTCTTTTTTTATTATCATATCTTAGCATTTAATTATGAATAATTTAAGAAAAATATATAAATAATAATACTAGGTGATAATATGCCAAATATTCATAGTAGTATAAACTTTGCTCTAGTTAATATACCTATAGTTATGAATCCAATAATAAAGAACAATGATACATCATTTAACCAACTACATGAAAAATGTGGAAATCGAATTAACTATATAAAATACTGTTCAAAATGTAAAACTAAGATTAAAGAAGAAGAAATTATTAAAGGATATGAATATGAAAGAGATAAATATATAACATTTAGTCATGATGAACTAAATAAACTCAAACCAGAAAATGAAAAAACAATCGATATAATATCTTTTATTCCCCTTTCTGAAATTGATCCAATCTACTTCGAGAAAAGTTATGATTTAGATGCTGAAGGTAAAGGTAAAGCTTACTATCTTTTTTCTGAAGCATTAAAAAAAACCAAACTAGTTGCTTTAGCCAAAACTGTTATTGGTAACAAATTTTATTATTGTATATTAAGGTTTACCAAAAAAAATATAATTCTAACAACTTTATTCTTTGATGAAGAAGTAAATACCCATGAAGATGATATAAACAGTAATATAACGGAAAAAGAGCTTAAACTAGCTATCGACCTAATTTCCTCTCTTAAAGGTAAATTTGAACCTGCTAAATATAAAGACGAATATCAAGACAATATTAAAAATGCAATTAATGACAAAATTGAAGGAAAAGAAATAAAAACAAAAAATAAAAAAACAAAAAAACAAATAGACAACTTAATGGAAGCTTTAGAAAAGAGTTTAAAGAAAAAATGAATATATGGTCCAATCGCACATGGAAACCCATGCTTTTAATAGAAGTAGACAAACCTTTTAATGATCCAGATTACTATTTTGAAATTAAATTTGACGGCATAAGAGCCAAGTGTTTTGTTACAAAAAATGAAATTCAAATATTAAGTCGAAATAATCAAGATTTAACCTCATACTTTCCTGAATTAAAAGATTTAACTAAACTTGTTAATGATAAAGTTATCTTTGATGGTGAATTAGTAGCATTTAATAATTTAAAACCTTCATTTAAAGATGCGAATTCGTATAAAAAATAAAACAAGAATTGCAACTGAAGCTTCAAATAACCCAATTGTTTTTGTCGCCTTTGATATCCTTTATAAAAATAAAGACCTAACTACTTTACCTCTAAAAAAGAGAAAAGAAATATTAAACAAATATCCTGATACAGAAGTTTTTACTAAAACTAAATATATTGAAAGTGATGGCGTTAGATTATTCAAAGAAATAAAAAAATTAAACCTAGAAGGAATTGTTGCTAAAAAGATCGAAAGTCCCTACCATATAAATAAAAGAACCAATGATTTCATTAAAATAAAAAATTTACACATTGATGACTTTTATATTGGCGGATTCGAATACAAAAAAAATGATATTATCTCTTTAGCTTTAGGAGAAATAAGAGAAAATAAATTCAACTATGTTGGTAAAGTAGCAATTAGTAAAAAGAAAAGTATTTATAAAGATATAATTAATACGAGAGAAAGTAAAAAAAACTATTTTTCTAATTTTAGTGAGGAAATACATTATCTAAAACCTACAATTAAAATACGTATTGAATACTTAGAAAAAACCAAAAGTGGAATGTTAAGACATCCTAAGTATAAAGACTTTTAGAAAGGAGTAATA
>CAPQQE010000117.1:0-597 GCA_948687865.1 uncultured Bacilli bacterium | reverse complement strand
CCAAAAAAAAGTCTACATCAAAGAAACTAAAATTTATAATTCAGCATCACCTTGCAACTAAAGATCATTATGATTTTCGTTTAGAGTACAATGGTGTTTTAGTTAGTTTTGCTGTTCCTAAAGGTCCTTCATTTAAAACAACTGATAAAAGACTCGCTGTAAAAGTCGAAGATCATCCCTTAAGCTATGCAAATTTTGAAGGAACAATCCCTCAAGGTGAATATGGTGCTGGCACTGTTATGCTATTTGATGTGGGTACTTGGGAACCTTACAAGAATAAATCAGTTGACTTTAAAAAGGGACCAGTTACTTATCAAAGAGAAAGATCAATTCGTAAGTAATACCAAAATAGAAAAATATAAAACAAGCATTAAAACAGGAAGAACCATGCAAGAAATAAAAGATAACATTACTCCAATAGATAATTCAATTGAATTAACAAATCCCAAAAAAATAATATTCAAAAAAGAAGGTATTACTAAAGAAGATATATTTAACTACTATAAATCAATAGGTGATAAAATGATGCCTTTTTTAGATAATAGACTTATAAGCACTGTAAGATGTCCAAATGGTAATTTAAAAGAAACTTTTTAT
>CAPQQE010000116.1:1421-4234 GCA_948687865.1 uncultured Bacilli bacterium | reverse complement strand
TGAAGAATTCCAATTAAAAAATCAAACAAATTATAATAAAATTTCAGATAATATTAATAGGCTTGTAAAAAAAATTAATTTGAAGAAATAGGAAATGAAACTTTTAGATATTGAAGTCGACTATTGAAATCACAATTTGAAATATCATATTTCTTATACTTTTCTTAATTTTTAAACATATTCTTGGAATAAAGGATAAGTATATACTTAATACTTAATTTAACATTGGAAAATTAGACAAATTCGAAATTATATGTTACTATTTAAATAATGAGGAGGAGAGAGAATATGAAAGGAATAGGTATTGGACATGAGGTTATGGTTGAATTAAACGAATATGGAAAACAAGTATGGGAAAATCATGCATATTCATTTTCAAGTATTAAAGACGAGAATATAGCATCTCAAGTAATATCAGATACTTTAAATAAAATAAATGATAATAATATTTTAACAACTAACCTTTGGGAAATCATGAGTGTATTTGGTCCAACGATTATGAAAAATCCTTTTTCTTCAGAGATAATAATAAAAGAAAAAGATTTAACTGATATACAAAATAAATCGTTCAGTGAAGAAAAAACACTTTAAATTTGAAATCGAAATAGTGAATCGCAATAATGCGATTTTCTTTTGCTCCATTTTAACGAGATTTCATTATATATAAAAAGAAAAAATCATATGATTTTTCCCTAATCCATATTATCTAGCATTTTAGTGACTTCTTTGCCTGCTTTTTTAACCATTTTTTTAGGATCTAAATTACCAGCTTTATATTGGTCGTACATTAATACTGCTCCTGCACCCATACCAACTCCAAGTACCATCATGCCTAGTGTTTTTTTCAATATAATCACCTCTTTAATAATATGATTTGGCTATATAGTGCCATTTATATTATTTACATAAAAATATTAAATATTCATTAAAAAGGATAATAATCTATCTTTTAACTTTGTTTTTCTAACATAAGTATTTTCGTTTTTAACAGCATATATAAATGATTTTGGATCACCAATTATAGTTAAATTATTTTTTGCTCTTGTTATGGCAGTATATATAATTTTTTTATAAAGCATTATTTTATATGAATATATTATTGGAATTATAACAATATTAAACTCACTTCCCTGTGATTTATGAATACTAATTGCATATCCGTGTTTTATCTTAATATAATCTTTAGGTGAATATTTAACAACATTCCCATCAAAATCAACAGTTATAGTTGTTCCAGTTATATCTATAATATACCCAATATCTCCATTAAATACATTATTGTCAGGATCATTTTCAAGTTGTAAAATTTTGTCATTTACTCTATATATTACATCTTTACTTGTTATTGATTGTTGACCTCTATCTGGATTAAATATACTTTGCATTAATTTATTTAAATTATCAATCCCATTTTCACCTTTATACATAGGTGCAAGAAGAAAGATATCATCAGATGAAAAACCTTTTTCAATTGCAAGTTCACACACTTTTTTAATATATGATTTTAAATTATCAGAATTTGCTTGTATAAAACTATAATCATCTTTTTTTTCTAGAAATGAATCACTTAAATCATCATTTTTTACTTCACTAGCTAGAGTTGCTATATATGAACCTTCCTCTTGTCTATATAATTCATTTAAAAATGTAACATTTATCATATCACTATCAATAAGATCTTTTAATATTTTTCCTGGTCCTACACTCTCTAATTGATTATAATCTCCAATCATAACAATTTTTACATTCTTGCTTAATCCTTTAAATAAATTATCCAATAAATTAACATCAATCATACTAACTTCATCTATAATTACAAATTCTGCATCTGATTTATTTGATTCATTTACCATAAAAGTATTAGAATCTTTATTCCATTTTAAAAATCTATGTATAGTATAAGCTGGTAAAGTACATGATTCACTCATTCTTTTTGCTGCTCTTCCTGTTGGAGCTAGTAATACTAATTTATTTATTAATTCATTATAACTATAATTATTTAATTTTTTATAAAGCATTGTTATTGCTTTTATTATAGTAGTTTTACCAGTACCTGGACCACCCGTTATAATACTAAAATTTTTTTCATATGCATTTTTAATAGCAAGTATTTGTTTATCATTATAATTAACATTAAGTTGTTTTTCTAACATTTTTATTTCTTTTTCTATTTTTTTATATTTTGTATCTGATTTATTTGTTAGATAATATACTTTATTTGCTACATTATTTTCAGAGTCAAAATATTCTTTTAAATAATATTCATCTTGCTCTATTATTATTTTGCCTGTTTTTGATATTTCTATTAGTATATCTTCAAAATCTTCTTCTGAAAAATCATAATTTAAAAATTTTATTACATTTTCATATATTTCATTAAAATACAAAAAAGTATCGCCGTTTTTAAAGCAAAGTTCCTTCATAATATGGATTATAAGAGCCATAATTCTTCTTCCATCTAAATCACTAATATTTAAATTTTTTCTAACTAGTTCTATTTTAGAAAATGTAATTTCATCTATATCATATATAATAGAATAAACATCCTCTTCTATTATAAATTTAGTCATATCTTTATAAGTATTATAAATTGTCATAGAATCTTTCATTGAAAAACCTATACTCGTTAAATATATAATAGTATCATAACTCTCATTATATTTATTTAACGTCTCATGTATATTTTTAGCTTTTTCTTCTTTCATACCAGGAACTATTAATAAATTAGAATAATCTTTTGAAATTAATTCTAAAGTATCGTCACCTAAAATATTAACTATTTGCTTAGCACTTTTTTCTCCGACTCCCTTAAA
>CAPQQE010000116.1:0-1411 GCA_948687865.1 uncultured Bacilli bacterium | reverse complement strand
TATTCATTTACTTTATATTGTAGACCATATTTTTGATTATTTATTAATTCTCCATAAAATATATATTTTTCATCTATAGTAAGTTCATGAAAATAACCTGTAAATGTTACAGTAGAACCAATATATTCTTCCATTTTTTCATCGTTAGTATCTTTTACTCTAAACAATCCAATTACATAATTCTGATCTGATTTAAATATTATTTTTTTAAAAATACCTTTTATATAATTTTTCATAAATAACACCTACTTAATTATAGCAAAAAATAAAAATATATTCAGTAATTTAAATATATTTTTACATTAATATATATTTTATTAAACATCTAAATTATACAGTAGCTCCATCTTCTATTAGAGATTCTGCCAAAAAGGTATCATTTTCATACTTGTTTAATTTTACTTTAACAAATTCATTTAATAAATCTTTGTCAGATTTAAATTTTACCCTTCCATAATTAGATAAATGTCCAACTAAATAACTATCCTCTTTTTCTTCAGTTAATACAATATCATAAGAATCTATTAATTTAGAATAAAATTTATTTTTTAGATCATTACTTAAGTCAAGTAATTCTCTTACTCTTTGTCTTTTTATATTTCCATCAATTTGATTTTCCATAATAGATGCAAGGGTACCTTCTCTTTTAGAATATGGAAATACATGTAGTTCTGTAAAACCAATCTTTTCTATATTTAATTTAGTTATATTAAAGTCTTCTTCTGTTTCATTTGGAAAACCTACTATCACATCTGTAGTTATTGCAATATTAGGTCTTATTTTTCTTATTTCATTTATTTTAGATGTGTAATAGTTCATATCATATTTTCTATTCATTAATTTTAGTATTTTATCACACCCACTTTGAAGAGGAATATGAATATGATCTACTATCTTTTTACTTTTCTTTAATACATTTAAAAACTTATCAGTTAACTCTGTTATTTCAATAGATGATATTCTTATTCTTTCTAAACCATTTATTTTTTCTAATTCTAGTAATAAATCACTAAAGTCATATTCTTTTAAATCGGCACCATAATGACCTGTATGAATACCTGTTAAAACAACTTCTTTATATCCATTTTTAACTAAATCTTTTATTTCAGAAATGACAATTTCTTTCTTCTTACTTTTAATACCTCCTCTTGTATAAGGTATTATGCAATATGAACAAAAATTATTACATCCATCTTGAATTTTAACAAATGCTCTTGTATGATTTTCAAATTTATTTAAATACATATCTTCAAATGGAGTATTAAATATATCATAAATACGCTCAATTTTTTTATTTTCTTTTATATATTCTTCAACTAAAGTGACTATTTTATTTTTATCCTTATTTCCTATTATTATTGAGACACCTTCAATATCAGATACAACTTTAGAATTAACCTGAGTATAACAA
>CAPQQE010000115.1:1499-4249 GCA_948687865.1 uncultured Bacilli bacterium | reverse complement strand
TTTTTAAAATCTATTTTTTTCATATTACCACTCCTATTATAATACTATTTCTCAGTATCTACTTTTATGTCATAACTACTTGGTCCTTTAATTATGTTCCCATCTAAATCAAACCTAGAACCATGACAAGGGCAATCCCAAGTTTTATCCATGAAATTAAATAATAAACTACATTTCATATGAGGACATACATTTCTTATTGTATGTTTTTTACCATTTTTATCAGTATATACTCCATAACTTTTACCATTCATGTTTATGAATCTTACTCTATCATTATAAAATTTTTTATTCTTATTTAGTTTTGTACTTATATATATTTTACTAATATTAAACGTATCAACTAAAAAATTTATACTCCTCTTTAAAGTTATCTTCCTTTTTGGATCAAACAGTGGTATATAGTCATTATTAGTATTTAACACTATATCTGATAATATTTTTCCTGAAAGTACCCCATTTGTCATACCCCATTTATTAAATGCTGTTGCGATTAATAAATTAGTATCTATAGATCCTATTATAGGAAGTAAATCATTAGATGTAATATCATGTGTACTCCATTGATAATCAATTTTAGTTTGAAAATTTTCTTTAAATTTTATATTTAATTCTTTTTGTCTTTTTTCATAATCTATATGATTAGACATTTTATAACTTTCACCCGCAAATATAATATATGAATTTTTATCTTTGTGATATCTAATTGAATATATCTCATCTCCCACACTTATAGCATTAAAATTTTTTATTTTATCTATTTTAGACGCAATTACATGTGATTTTTCTATATGTGTTTTAAATGGTATATAACCTGGCACTATAAAGAATGGATACTGGGTACATACTAAAACATATTTAGCTTTAATCTCTCCCTTATTTGTATTTACAATATAATAGTTATCATTCTTTGTAATTGTAAGTGCGCGAACCTTTTCACATATCTTTATTTTATCTTTTATTATATTACACAATTCATTTATATATTTTATAGGATTAAATACATATGTATCTTTAACCTTTAAAGCATAATTACATGGAAAATCTATTTCTAATTTATCTACTATCTCTGATGAAAGGTTATTTTCTTTTAAAAATTTATATTCTTTTTCTATTTTTATTTTATCTTTATCATTTAATGAAAATATATATGACTCATTTTTAATTAAATCACATTCTATATTATTATCCTTTATTATATTAAGTATAATATCTCTTGCATATATTTGTGATTCTAAATATTTTTTTGCAGTTTCAAAATCATGCATACTTTCTAATTTTTGATAAATTATATCTTGAAGATAAGTAATTTTACCAGTTGTATTTGAAGTAGATCCCATTCCTATACTTTGTGCCTCTATTAAGCATATATTTAATTTTGAATCTTTCAGGTTATATGCTGCGCTTACACCAGTTATTCCACCACCAATTATTAATACATCTACATCATTTATTATTTTATCATCAAATTTTTGATTTATATTATTTACCCATATAGATTTTTCCATAACTATCACCTATTTTATATTTACCAATAAAAAAAAGATTATTCATCACAATCTATTTTATTTTTAACCTAGGAAACGCTTTAAATAGTCTTTTCCCAAAATATCTTGAATTTGATAATATTAACTCTCTTACCTTTGTAGTAATTTCTTCTGTTGCATCTTTTTTTATATTTTTAACTGTTGTTTTTAAACTCAATATTACTTTTGTAGATATTGATAAATCTATGATAAATAAAACCAATAACATCATTGATATAATTGCTATAATATCTTCTGGTAACATTTTAATCATTTTTAAAAACATGGGATTAATAACATACATTATAAGAACCCCACCTAATCCAAATGGTATCATTGTTTCTAAGCAAACTCTACCATTTATATTAAATTTGTATCTAGTATAATCCCACCATCTTATTTTAAATATCTTTTCCATAAAGAAACTTGTTGAATATTCAAGAATAGAAAAAATTAATATACACATTATAAATAAGGTAAAAGGATCTTCTATATATTTAGTTAATAATAATATCATGAGTACACAACCTATACCATATATTGGACAGTATGGACCCATTAAAAAGCCTCTATTTATTATCTTACCTTTTTCAATTAATTTTCCTACTACCTCTAATAACCATCCTATAAAAGAATATATTATAAACAATATAAATAATACACTAAAACTATACACCATATACTACTCCTGTAAAAATAATTTATCTATATTAACCTTCGGTACTAAAACATTTATTTCCTTTGATATACAAAAATTAAATGTCCTAGTATTATGTTTCATTTCTTCTCCATCTATACACCAAGATTCACTAGGAACACTATCAAATACTATCTTTAAATTATCTGATTCATAATACTGTAAATCTGGTATATCCCTTATATCCATCTTTTTTAATAATGATAATTTTTTAATTAATTGGAATTTAGACCTTATATCACATAATAAAATTTCAAATTTATTATCATTTAATTTAACATCCTTATATATGTTATTAAATCCCGCAACTGATGATGAGTTTGTTATAAATATGAAAGAGTATTCTCCAGAATATTTATTACCATCTATTTCATATTTTATATTATAAGTTTTTAATTTACCTGTGAACTCTTTAAGTGCATAAATTATATATGCGCTTCTCCCATACTTTTCTTTTAATTTTCTAGGAGTATCATATGTGACATTAATAAAACTTCCTATACCACCAAAATAAACAAAAGCTCTAT
>CAPQQE010000115.1:331-1489 GCA_948687865.1 uncultured Bacilli bacterium | reverse complement strand
CTATTATTAATTTTACATACATCTATGTTTTTTATATCACCATCTAATAGTAACTTAAGATTTTCTAAAATATCATTATGATATCCATACATTTTTCCAATATCATTTGTTGTCCCGATAGGTAAATTAGAAATTAATAATTTTTTCTCTCTCTTTAAATTACCTGATACAACTTCATTAAAGGTTCCATCTCCACCTGCGGATATCACTAAATCAACATCATCTGGAAGATCTTTAACTAGTTCTCTAGCATGTCCCTTCTTTTTTGTATGTTTTATTTCTAATTTATAGCCTTTTTCTTTTAATATTTTTTCTATTGGATCAGAAAATATTTCAGATTTCTTCTTACCACTTTTTGAATTATATATTATCACGCATTTTTTCATCCATACCACCTATAAAATAATATTGTCATAGACTTATTTATTATTTCCAAATCTTCTATTTCTATTAGAAAATGAATTTATTGCTTTATCAAACTCTTCAAAATCAAAGTCTGGAAACAAAACATCAGTAAAATAAAATTCACTATATGACATCTGATAAAGCATAAAATTACTTACCCTATATTCTCCACTTGTTCTAATTAATAAATCAATTGGCGGTAATTCTTGATACAAATAACTATAAAACTTTTCTTTTGTTATATCATCTATTTTTATAGATCCATCCAATGCATCTTCTATTATCTTTTTAGATGCATCTACTATTTCCTCTTGTCCACCATAATTTAAACATATATTAAGTATTCCCTTAGTATTATTTTTAGTTTTTTCTGTTATATTATCCATAGCACTTAAAACTTCCTTACTTAATGGCTCTCTTCTTCCTGAAAAAACAACCTTAATATTTTCTTTATCTATCTTTTTAAACTTCGTTTTAAACATTAGTATAAATAAATTCATTAAATAATCGACTTCTTCCTTTGTTCTTTTAAAGTTATCAGTTGAAAATGCATATACACTTAAATATTTAACCCCTTTATTAATTGCATAAATAGCAAGTTTTTCTAATGTTTTACTCCCTTCTTTATGACCTTCACTTCTATTTAATCCTCTTTTTTGTGCCCATCTACCATTACCATCCATTATAATAGCAACATGCTTGGGAATATTATTATTCATTATCATCACCAATATAATTATATCAATTCATTTA
>CAPQQE010000115.1:0-321 GCA_948687865.1 uncultured Bacilli bacterium | reverse complement strand
TATTGTGTTTATAACTTTTTATTAATTCTTTTACAAATACTGATTCATTTTTATTATTAACTAAAAGATACACATTATTTTTTGTTCTTGTTAATGCTACATAAAATAATCTTCTCTCTTCTTCATATGGGTAGTTATCTTTACACTTTAAGACATAATTTAATATTTTTTCATTCTCAATTTTATTTGGAAAACCATTTATTTTATCTTCTAGATTTATTATAATTACATTTTCTTCTTCCAATCCTTTTGATTTATGAAGCGTCTGAACCGAAACATAATCCCCTGATGAAGCGGAAACTTTTCCCTGATTATAGTCGC
>CAPQQE010000114.1:1890-4256 GCA_948687865.1 uncultured Bacilli bacterium | reverse complement strand
TTACACTTAGTAATTCATTTAATTTTATTTTTTTCTCTTCCCCCTCATCAATATCTAATTTTTTTATTACATAATAGTTTTCAGCAGCCGAAACAAGTTCACTTTCAAATTCTTTATATCTTTTTATATTATTTCTACTACCTAACTTAATTGATACAAAAACAATTATAACTATTAATAATATTAAAGCTGCTAATATAACCATTCCCCTTGTTATAACACCTTTCTTATTCATATTATTTAATCTCTTCTTTCTTTTCTTCTTCTGAAATAGGATTCATCACTATAGTTTCTTCTTTTTCATAGCCATAAGAAAAATCCTTTGTCTCAGAACTATTTGGAACTCCAACTTCTTCTATATCAAGAATACTAGCTTCACTTTCACTTTCTTTATTTTTATTAGATGATATTAAAGCTATTATTGATATTATTAATATTAAAACAATTACTCCAATTATTATATAAATACTATTCATACTACTAATCCTCCTTTATTAATATTACACTATATTTAACATTTTATCAATAAAATTAGAGAATAATGTAGTAAGTATCAAATAAAATTAAATGAGGTGAATTAAATTGAATATAATTGATAATAATTTTTATAAATTATCTAATGAAATAAAAAGATTAAGTGAAAAAGAAATATATTATAGAATTAGATCTAAACTAAATAATGTTCCAATTGAAACTATAAAAAACTGTGAAAAGTTTTTTAATCAATTTGGATATTGGGGTAAATTAGATATAGAACATGATATATATGAGGAAATAGAGTTAAAAAGTTTTGAACTATATAATCATATTGATGATTTTATATGGTTATATGAAAAATTAGAGGATTATAGATCAAAAAAAACTTTATATTCTATATTAAATAACTGGTATAATTATGATTTTAAAAATACAAGTGAAGCAAGAGAAATAATGTATGATGATTATTTTGATTTAGACATTGTTAAATGTAATAACGAAATTATAGTAGATTTAGGAGCTTATACTGGAGATACCATATTATCATATATAAAAAATTATGGAGAGGATTCCTATGAAAAAATATATTGTTATGAAATAACTGATGATTCTTATGAAAAATTAAAATATAACTTAAAAGATTTTCATAATATTATATTTAGAAAAAAAGGAATATCTGACAAATGTGGTATGATGGATTTATTAAATAACGAACATGATTCTGCAAATAAATTAACATATTCAGAAAATGGTAATATTGAAGTTACTACTCTTGATTCTGATATAAAAGATAAAATAACTCTCATAAAATCTGATATAGAAGGATTTGAACAAAATATGATAAAAGGGTCAATTAATCACATTAAAAATGATCATCCAAAGCTATTAATATCTGTATATCATACAAATGAAGATTTATGGAAAATACCTAAGATGATTTATGATATAGATTCCTCATATAGGTTTTATTTAAGGTATAATAGTTCACCCATATATCCAACAGAGATAACTTTAATAGCAATATAAAAGAGGTTTAGTTCCTCTTTTAATCTTTTGATTTGAATATTAATGTTAATATAAATGCAAATATTATAGTTGCAGTTATACCTGTTGCGGTTAGTGAAAACATTCCTGTAAATAATCCTAATAATCCATCTGATGATGCTTTTAAAAGTGCACCATGAATCAATAAATGTCCAAAACTTGTTATACATACAAGTGCTCCTGCGCCAAATGTATCTACAAAAAAGTCATATATTGCAAATGTATCTAAAGCTGCACCTATTACAACAAATAAAGATAAAACTAGTAATAAAATTTTAGAATACACTAGTAATATGCCCTGGAAGCAATTTTGTATTATCTAAAATGATTTGTCCAATTAAACATACAATTCCAGCAAATAAGAATGAATATATATATATCATATTATATTACCTCCAAACATACTGCATGACTTATTGATGGTATACTTAATTTTTGATTACAAGTAGTTGGGCTCATAAGAGCACCAGTTGCAATTAATAGCACCTTTTTTAGTTTTCTCTCTTTCATTTTAGGTATGATATCGGAGTATACAACAAGAGGCATACAAGAAGGACCTGACCCACCTGCATAAATATCCTCATTTGAATAATCATATATCATAGTTGCAGTATCATCATAATTATCATTAAGTTTTATATTATATTCCTTTTCACATAATTCTTTGAAAATTTTCTTACCATACATCCCAAGATCACCTGTTAATATTAGGTCATAATCTTCTACTTTAGTCTTTGTTTCTTTTAAATGGCAATTAAGAGTATATGCTGCACTTGGACTCATAACAGCACCCATATCAAATACATTAGTAACTCCCATATCTATTACTTTACCAATAGTTGCAC
>CAPQQE010000114.1:0-1880 GCA_948687865.1 uncultured Bacilli bacterium | reverse complement strand
CTACTTACTTTTATATCTGTTTTATTATTAGTAAGCATTATTCCAGTTGCACCTGTTACTGTAAATGTAGTTGTTTTTGGTTTTGGGGCACCATACTCAACAGGATTCCTAAATTGTCTTTCTGATGTCATATTATGTGATGATGTTGTACATATTGCCCTTTTCTTATTTTCTTTTTCAAGTATTGATGATGCTATTAATATACCTTCACACATAGACGCACAAGCATTATATATACCTAAATATGGTATATTTAATTTTGAATACACAAAATTAGATATTGTTAATTGATTCATTAAGTCTGCACTAATTGCAAATGAAATATCTTCTTCATTTGTATTAGTCTTATTTAAAAGAGTCTTTACACATTCTTTTAATTCTTTTATTTCACATTGTTCAAATGTCTTTTCACCATCATAAAAATCTGTATACTTTTTATCAAATTTATCCTTTAATGGTCCTTCAATTACAAATGGACCTGCCACTGTTGAAACATTTTCGACATATACATTATTATATTTTATATTCATAAATTAACCTCCAAAAAATACAAATCTAATTATTCCAAATACATAGGCTGCAATTACTCCGTAAAGTATTACACTTCCAGATAATTTAAATATATTAGATCCAATTCCCATTACTAGTCCTTCATTTTTATAATCTAAAGCACTTGATGTCGTAGCATGTGCAAATCCACTAATTGGTACAAATAATCCTGCCCCTGCTTTAGAAACCCAATTATCGAAAAATCCAAGAGCAGTAAATAAGCAAGATAAAAATATTAACGTAACCATCATTAAACTAACTGCTTCATTATGACTAATATTGCCTACCATTGAATATATATCTACTAATCCCTGCCCTAAAACACCTACTAGTCCACCAACTATAAAAGCTATTATCATATTTTTGGTCTTATTTTCTTTTGGACTATGTTTTTCTACTAATTTTTGATATTCTTGTTTATTCATATTTTTTCACCATTTGTATTATTAACAAAAAAAATTTTTTTATACAAAAATTATAATTTGACTATAAAAATTTTTATTTTAAAGTATGTATTTAATATTTAGAGAAATCTTACTGATAATTTACTATTTATTAAAAAGAAATTATGTTAAAATTGTATTGGTGGTTAATATGACTTTATATGATAAATTTTTTTTGTTTACATTTATAACTATTTTAATAACAAGAGTAATAGTATATGTATTTAATAAACCTAGCCCTACTATAAAAAATTTTAGGACCCATCACTGGATGTTTGGATTAATTTTTACAATTATACTCTTTTGTATATCAAGTTTTTATACCAATATATATTTGTTATCAATAAGTATGGGTATATTTTTAGATGAAATAGGTTTTATTATAATTAAAGGCAAAACTCATGAAGATAATTATAGCCCTAAGTCATTTATGATATTAATATTTTTTATTCTTCTTTTATTTATTTTTAGAGAAAATATTATAAATTTATATTTATAGATTGTTAAAATAAACAAATCTTGTTACTATATAATATAAAGTAATTTAAAAGCACTATTTTCCGTAAAAAAAGATAAACTAAGCAGCTAGTTTATCACTTAAATCATCTAATATATGTCTTTCTAGTCTATAAATTTTAACTTGACTAGTATTATTTTCTTTTGCTATTTCTGTTTGAGTTTTTCCCTCATAATATCTTTGATAAATTAAAGTTTTATCTTCTTTTTTTAATGTATTTAATGCTTCTTTTAAGTTTATTAAGTCTATTTTATCTACCCTTTCTTCTTTTGTTATTATATCTTTTAAAAATATATTATCATTTTCACTAGTTATACTATCATCTATACTTTGTACATTTTGATTTATAGATAATACTTCTATTATTTTAT
>CAPQQE010000113.1:3777-4265 GCA_948687865.1 uncultured Bacilli bacterium | reverse complement strand
TTTTCATAAGATTGTTTTATTACATTCCTAATATTTTCTTCTGAATCTGTTATAAAAGGAATAATTGGTGTTAGTAATGTTCCAACAAATACTCCTTGACTAGATAACTCTTTCATAGCTTTAAATCTTTCAGATGAAACACATACATTAGGTTCTACTTTTCTTGATAATTTATCATCAGCAGATGTTATTGTAAATTTAAGTATAACATCTGCCTTATTATTTATTTCTTTAAATAAATCTATATCTCTTGTAATTAAATTACTTTTCGTTTCTATTGATACTCCAAATCTATAATAAGAAATTAATTTTAATGCTTTTCTTGTTAACTCATATTGTTTTTCAAAAGGATTATAAGTATCTGACATTGCACCTATTCCTATTACGCCCTTTTTTCTTTTTGATTTTAATTCTTGATTTAATATTTCTATCTCATTCTTTTTGGCTCTTACTCTATCAAAATCATCTACCTGATAACAATTACTTCT
>CAPQQE010000113.1:2572-3767 GCA_948687865.1 uncultured Bacilli bacterium | reverse complement strand
ATCAAAAAGAAAAAAGGGCGTAATAAGTATTGTTTTTGCATCGATAAATTCCATAATTATTTCCTTTTTCTTATAGGATGTCTTATTACTGTTTTTAGTCGGCTTTCATCACATCTTCTAGGATCACTTAAATAAATTTCATGATGAAATCTGTTATCCGTTATATCTATCTCATAACCATTTTCTTCTGCATAAGATTTCATCATTTCAATTGTAGCAGGTTCATTATCATAAGAACCAATATGCATACATTGAACACATAATCCTTCGTCATATATTAAATATTCTACTTTTGAAAAATCTTGTTTTTTCTTATTTGTTGCTTCACTTATTGCCCAATCAAATTCTTCTTTTGTAACAAAATCTGGTAATCTAATCATAGATATAAATTCCATATCTTCTTTTTTATTATAATCTAACCCCTCTATACCATCTTGCCACCAAAAGCCTTCAAGTGGCGGAACAACATACTGAAAATATCCTTCAATTTTATGTGATGTTTTGTAACTCATTTTTATGGTAAAAGCAATTGCCCTTTCCTCTTACTGCAATATAATTCATTTTTGGAATTTCTATTATATTGGGTTTATTTTTAGGCATATAAAATTCCTTATATTCTTTTTTATAATCAAATGCCATATTTATTTAATCCTCCAATGCAATGTAAATGTGGATTTCTTGATTTTGCATATCTTCAGAATTATTCTGATATTCTTCAAAATCGCAAGTGTATTTTCTTTTTAAATCCATATTCCAAATTTCTTGCCAAGCTTGTCCTACTGAATTTTGAACATCACCTGTTATAACAAACTTAGCATATTTTCCTTTTTTAATAATTTTACAATTATCTGTTTTAGAACTTACTTCTGCACCTGCAACAAAAGTATAAGGTTTTGTATAATCACCTTCATATTCTGTGTATAAACCTATTGTTTTATTATTTACTTTGTTTTGTATTTTTTCATAAATTCCATTTACAAATAATTTTTGCCAAATCTCTCCTATATCTTGTATAGACTTTGCATCTTGATTGCTAGTTTTGATAGCAATACCTTCAACAATTTTTTCTTCTAATTCTACAATTTCATATTTCATAATTTTTACCTCCTGAAAGAATTATAAAATATGTAATATGACAACTGCATGTCATATTTTATAAATAATTATTCAAGGTATTTTGTAGTTTCTGTTTTAC
>CAPQQE010000113.1:1369-2562 GCA_948687865.1 uncultured Bacilli bacterium | reverse complement strand
TTTGGCATATTCTGGGCTTATTACTTTCACATATTCTCCGAAGGATAGTATAAAACTATACACCCACTCATTTTCTGGAAATTCCACTTTAACAATAAAATTGCCGTCCTCTTTTTTGGTTATTTCTTCATTATCAAATTCATCATATACTCTAAAAGCCATTTCTTTAGAAATTTCCAATTCTAATATAATATTTTTAATCTCTTTTTCTTCTTCATTTTGCTCTGGCATCTCTCTTTCAAAATGTTCTTTTAATAGCTTAACTTCTTTCATTCTTGTTAATTTAAAAAATCTATAATCATTTTTTAATCTGCAATAACTTATTAAATACCAAGATTTATCTTTAAACCAAATTTGCAATGGTTCAACTATTCTTGAATTTTTCTCTCCTGTAGAATTATAATATGTAAATTCTATTAATTGCTTGTTTAATATTGCTGATTTAATAATTTGAAACGTATTTTCTTTTGAAGGTGACCAATTAGAAAAGTCAATTTTAATCCAATCAGTTACTTTTTTATTAAAAATAGTACTCATTTTTTCTAAAATATCTTTTTCACTATTACCATTCATCTTTTCTAAACTTTGAAGAGCAAATAAAATTTGATTTTGCTCTTCTTCTGAAAGAATTGATTTATTTAGAACATATTCTTCTAAAATTCCTATTCCTCCATCTTTTCCTTTTGACATATAAATTGGTATATTAGCACTACTTAAGGCTTCAATATCTCGATATATTGTTCTTGTAGATACTTCAAATTTTTCAGCAAGTTCTTTTGCTGTAACTTTTTTCTTTTGAAGTAATATATATAATATTTCAAATAATCTATTATTTACTTGCATAATTTTCTCCTTTGAAATAGATTATAACATATAAATATGACATACTATGTCATATTTATAAAAAAAGCTAGAAATAAAATTTCTAGCTTTAATACTAAATATTTACTATTTCTTCTAATTCTGCTTTAGAGTGAAATCCTACTGAAATATTTATAATTTCTCCGTTTTTAAACAAGATTAATGTTGGAATACTTGTAATATTATATTTAATTGCTAAATCCCTTTGTTCGTCAACATTTACTTTTCCTACTTTAAGCTTATCTTTATGTTCCTCAGCAAATTCTGCAAGTACTGGCGCAAGCATCTGGCAAGGACCACACCAAGTTGCCCAAAAATCTACTAATACTAAT
>CAPQQE010000113.1:0-1336 GCA_948687865.1 uncultured Bacilli bacterium | reverse complement strand
CAAAATTTTTCTCTGTTAAATTAATTTCTACCATAATATATTCTCCTTTTAATTTGATTTATAATAAAGTAAACAATGACAATATCCTTCAAAGTTTGGATCTTTTATTTGCTCACGGAATTCCTTACACATACATTTTGTATCTTGTGTTTTTTCTAGTCTACAAGGACAATATCCACCTGTTCTTTTTAAACCATCTTGAACTGTTTTTACAACTTCCTTGTCTTCATTTAATTTTACTGCCATAACATTTACCTCCTAATATTTATCTTGAATATATTTTAACACTTACATTAATTTATTTCTGTGACTTAGTCACATATAAAAAAAATTTTATAATATGCTAAAACTCTCTTAAAAAGAGAGTTCCTTTAGTTTTTCTAAATTTAATATTTTAACTCCACCTCTTTGAATTTCAATTATTTCATCTAAGTTTCTTCTAGCATTGATGTCTAAATTCATATAATGTGCTATTTTGTATAATGTAATTTTGTGAATATAATCCAAATTATTTTTTTGTGTTTGTTTAATTAAGTATGAAGCTAATCTTTTATCAAATTTATCAAATAATATTTCCTTCATTACCCACATAACATTTGAAAATTTTTCTGATATTAACTCATATGTATAACATCTAGCATATATATTTTGATTTATTAATTGATTAAAATATATAACATTAATAAGTAAAATTTTGCAATCTGTTTCAGCTATCATCAATGTATCAAAAGTTATTTGTTTTATTACACAATCTGCTGATAATACGCAAACATCATTTTCAGAAAGTTTAAATAGTGTTATTTCTCTACCTTCTTCTGAAACAATATATGTTCGTATTTGTCCTTGAGTAATAATCATCATTCCTAAACATTCACTGTTATCACTATGAATAATACTTCCTTTTTTATATTCTTTTATTACTTAATTTTTAATTAATTCTTCTTGTTCTTTAACTTTAAGTTTATTCCAAAATTCTAATTTACTTAAATAATTATTTTTCATTCTTTCACCTATTTATTTTAAAACTAGTGCTTTTTTAGGACAGAAATTTGAACATTTACCACATCTTATACATTTTTCATAATCTATTTTTGGTGCCTCAAATTCATTTTGTGATAAAGCTCCTACTGGGCATACATTTACTGCAGGGCATTTATGATTTTGAGGGCAATTTTCTGTTACTATTTCTAATTTTCTTTCCATATAATAACCTCCTTTAATTATTATTTATTCAATATTTTTATAATTAATTACTTATTATTTTGATTTTTTATAAATATTATTACAAGCTTTACAAGTAATTTCTAGGTTATAGTTTTCAAGCTTTTTATCTAAT
>CAPQQE010000112.1 GCA_948687865.1 uncultured Bacilli bacterium | reverse complement strand
AACTTCAATAATATCTTTCTTTATATCATTACCTATATCTGTAAATAATTTTTATCAAATAAATTTAATAACTATAATATTAAATATAATATATATACCATTTGTTTCATATATATTATTTCCCCTTAGTTTTATTACTGCGTTATTTCCGTTTCTAGATAACATTACATATTTTTTTATAAATGTATTTGAAAGTTTTACAATATTATTATCTAATATAAATATATTATGTTTTTCTTGTTCAAAAATGAGTATGTTATTTATTGTGATTTATTATGTAATAATGATTAAAATATTAAATAATAATAAATTTAATATAAAAAATATATTGATTATATTAATATTATTATTTTTAATAATTAATAATAATAGAGTAGTAAGTAGTAGAATAACATTAATTGATGTTGGACAAGGAGATAGTACTTTAATTAGACTATATGACAAAAATATTTTAATTGATACAGGTGGTAATTTTAAATATAATATAACAAAAAACACATTAATCCCATATTTTAATTCTATAGGAGTAAAAAAAATAGACTATTTAATACTTACACATGGTGATTTTGATCATATGGGAGAAGCTACTAATTTAGTTAATAATTTTAATATAAAGAAAGTTATATTTAATTGTGGATCTTATAATCGTTTAGAAAAAGAATTAATTAAAGTTTTAGATGATAAGAAAATAGAATATTATAGTTGTATTGAAAAATTAAATATAAATAATAATGAATTATATTTCTTAAATACTAGGGAGTATAACAATGAAAATGATAATTCTAATGTTATTTATACAAAGTTTAATAATTATAAATTTTTGTTTATGGGTGATGCTGGAGTAGAAGTAGAAAAAGATATTTTAGAAAAATATGATCTAATTGATGTTGATGTATTTAAAGTAGGGCATCATGGAAGTAAGACAAGTTCTAGTAAAGAGTTTATAGATAAAATTAATCCTAAATATTCAGTCATAAGTGTAGGTAAAAATAATAAATATGGTCATCCAAATGGGGATGTATTGAATACTTTAAAAGATTCGAAAATATATAGAACAGATATAGATGGTAGTATTGTATTTAAAATTAAAAATAAGAAATTAAAAATTGAAACTTGTAGTCCATAGAGGGGAGAATAATAAAATGAATAAAATAGTAACTATAGATGACAATGAAGTAAATGAGTTATTTATTGATATAAAAGATTTAATTGAACAAGGTAGAAATAGAGTATATAAAATAGTTAATACCGAAATGATTAATTTATACTGGAATATAGGAAAAATGATCGTTGACAAACAAAATGGGAACAAAAGAGCAAAATATGGAGATTTATTGATTGAAGGAATCTCCAAAAAATTAACTGAAAATTTTGGAAAAGGTTTTTCAATTCAAAATTTAAGGAGAATGAGACAATTTTATAATACTTATCCAATTCGCTCAACATTGTCGAGCGAATTAAGTATATCGCATTATTATGAATTAATTAAGATAAAGGAGGAGAGTAAAAAAAGATTATATATCATTTTATAACACAAGACTATATATATTAAATTCAAATATAGATAAAAATATATTATTAATGGAAGGCAATAAATATAACAAAAAAAGAATAATTAATGAATATTCTTTTTAAAAAATAGATATATTAAAAGTAGGATACTACAATACTAATACAAATATATAAATAAAATTAGAAACATGTAATTAATGTACGCTATGCTTCTTTGCAAGCGTTTATATAGATTAAAGGAACTTATAAAAGTTCCTTTTATATTTTTCTATATAGTCCTATTGCTTTACCAATAATACTAACTTGATTAAGAATTATTGGCGCCATTGTATCATTTTCAGGTTGAAGTCTAAAATAACCATCTTCCTTGTAAAAAGTTTTAAGTGTAACACCATAATCTTCTGTCATTGCAACAACCATATCACCGTTATTAGCAACTTGTTGTCTTTGTATAATTACTATGTCATTATCATGAATTCCAACATTTATCATTGATTCTCCATTTACTCTAAGAGCAAATACTTCTTTTTTAGCTGGAATTAAATATGATGGAACAGTAAAATATTCATCAGGCATTTCAATTGGATTACCAGCAGCTACTTTACCAAGAAGAGGAATATCCATACTATCTAATGTTTCATATTCGTTTTTTACAAGTAGTTCAATAGCTCTGTTTTTAGAATTACCTTTAGATATATATCCTTTTTCTTCTAGTGTATTTAAATGTGCATGTACAGTTGCTGGCGATGAAAGGTTAAGCGCCGCACATATCTCTCGTACAGTAGGTGGGTAGCCCTTCTTTGCTACAAATTGTTTCAAAAAATCTAATACATTATTTTGTTTACTAGTTAATTTTTCCATATTTATCTCCCTTACTTATAAATTGATTTTAACACATAAAATGTAAAATGTCAAACAATTGTTCGAAAATGCATTGACACAAACATGTGTTCGTAGTAATATTAGGTTAGAAAGAAGGTATAATATGAAAAAATATTTTGGTTATTTAGTAATTATAATAGTAGGGATAGTAGGATTCTTACTGATGTTAGAAAGAACAGAGGCAATAGACAATAGTGTTTCACAAGAAAACAATACTGTAGAAACATTTGCTTAGAAAGATATATATTTAGAAAGGCGATATTTATTTAGCCAATAATTAAATAATTCTTTTTTATCTTTTTCCAAATTATTATATATCTTTTTTAGGTATATTTTTTTCTTTCTATATACTCTTGTATGTATTTGTTATCACAAGCTTCTTTTTCACATTTTATTATTACCTTCCCCATATTTTGAAGATATATTTCAATCAATTCAAAATCATTTTTAAAAGAATTATTTGCTGAATATAATGGGGATTACTTATCTTATTGTAAAAACAGCGGTAAAATAGTTCCAAATATTGTGGTAGTTATAAATGGTTATGAAGCGTTTATTGAAACATATCCTGATTATTATGAACTACTAATAATACTTACAAGAGATTGCATTAAATATGGTATATTCTTTATGTTTACAACAAATGTTGTTGATGGAATAAGATTTAAACTTAGGCAAAATTTTGGTCAAAATTTCGTATTGCAACAAATAAGTGAAGAAGATTATTCACAGATACTAGGAAATACCCATAAAACATATCCTTCTAAGTGTTTTGGTAGAGGTTTAATAAAGAAAGATGAAATTTATGAATTTCAAACTGCATATGTATCACAAAAAGAAAATATATCTATAACTGTAAATAATATAAATGAAGTTCTTATAAAAAAATATGGTATTATATCAAGAAAAGTACCAATTTTACCTGATGTAGTTGTATATGATGAGCTAAATATAGATAGTTCTAATAACACTATTATTGGTATAAATAAATCTGATTTAAAAAATTGTACATATGACTTTAAACTAGATAATATAAATCTTATAACAGGATTAGATTTTAGTTTGTTTGAAACATTTTTAAATCCACTCCTATACCAATTTTCTAAAAATAGTAGAATATTAAGTGTGGTAATAAATTGTGAAGATATAACAATTGAAGATGAAGTTAAGCAAGCATCAACTTATTTTGATTCTAATTTTGATAATATATTTAATACACTACTTACATTTTTAAATAATTCTATTGAAGTATATAATAAAAACAATCAAGATAAGAGTATATTTAATAATAGGAAAAAGATTATTTGTACTATAATTGGACCTAATTCTTTTAAAGATAAGTTATCTGATGAGAATAAAAAACTCTTCGATAATATGTTTAATTTGGGTGAAAATCTTGATATTATAGACTATATATTTGTTCAAACCGAAGATAAACTAAAGAGTTTTGAATACGAAGACTGGTACAAAAATAATCATAGTAAATCTAATTTTATATGGATTGGCTCCGGAATACAAAACCAATATACATTTAATGTAACAACAAGAATACCAGAATTAAATGAAGAAATTCCTTATAATTTTTGCTTTGTTGTTAAAAAGGGTAAACCAGAGTATGTTAAGTTTATTGAAAAAATACATAATTAAAAGATAAAGTATTTATTATTTTATCTTTTTTTGCTATAATATTTTATAGTAGAGGAGTTGGCTATAATGGATAATAAGTCACTAGCAGTATTAAAAGGATTGGCACTAGATATTATGGAAAATTCAAGATGTGAACATGTAGGTTCATCACTAAGTGCTGCTCCAATATTATATACGTTATATACAAAACATATTAAAGTTAATCCCTCTGTTTATGATTGGATAAATAGGGATAGATTTGTAATGGGAAATACAGATATGTCTCCATTACTTTATGCAATGTTATTTTTGAGTGGATATCAATTTAATATAGAAGATTTAAAAAATTATGGTAAGTTAAACAGTAAAACTCCAATTAATCCAGAAATTATGAT
>CAPQQE010000111.1:3998-4423 GCA_948687865.1 uncultured Bacilli bacterium | reverse complement strand
TAAATTAATTTTTCTACATATTTTATATATGTATGATATAATTAAATAGGTTAGGGAGGATATAATGATTTGTAATAAATGCATGGAAGAAATAGAAGATAATAAAAAATTTTGTCCTAAATGTGGAAATAAACTAATAATAGATGAAGAAGATTCTTATATAATATTTGAAAGAGAAAAACAATTTTATGGAGTAGCAGTGCCAATTTCTATATATTTAGATGGTAATTTAGTTGGGAAATTGAAATCAAATTCGTCAATTAAAGTTAATACAACTGTTGGTAATCATAGATTAGCATTTAATCTATGGAGTGGGAATGGACAATATGACATAAATATAGATAATAGTAGTAAAGGTGTTAAAGTAGTATTTAAACTTAAAATGGGACTTATAACGTCTAAACCAAAAATTATAAGTATAGAAA
>CAPQQE010000111.1:0-3988 GCA_948687865.1 uncultured Bacilli bacterium | reverse complement strand
AAATAGTAATACTGGATAATGATACTGGAAAGTGGTACTATTAAACTGGGATATAAAATATATAATAGGAGAATATATGAAAAATATAGTAGAAGTTAGAAATTTGACTAAAGAATATAAAAATTTAAAAGCAATTGATAATTTATCATTTGATGTTTATGAAGGGGAAATATTAGGATTATTAGGACCTAATGGTAGTGGTAAATCAACAACTATAAATTGTATATTATCTTTACTTCATTTTAATAAAGGAACTATAAAAATATTTGGAGAGGAAATGAATCCAGATTCATATGATGTAAAAAGAAATATAGGTGTAGTATTTCAAGATGTTTCAGTTTTTGATGAACTTTCTGTTTATGATAATATTGATTATTTTTGTGGCCTTTACATAGGTGATAAAAAAGAAAGAAGTAAATGTGTAGAAGATGCTATTAATTTAGTTGGACTTAATGAGTTTAAAAAGTTTTATCCAAAACAATTATCAGGGGGACTTTTAAGAAGACTTAATATAGCATGTGGAATAGCGCATAAACCTAAGTTAATATTTTTAGATGAACCAACAGTCGCAGTAGATCCACAAAGTAGAAATAATATACTTGATGGAATAAAGAAATTAAGAGATAATGGAGCAACTATAGTTTATACTACACATTATATGGAAGAAGTAGAGATACTATGTGATAGAATAATAATACTAGATAAAGGAAGTATTATTGCAAGTGGTACATCAGATGAACTTAAAAAACTTGCTAAAATTGAAGAAAAAGTAACAATTGAGGTTAATGATTTAAATAATAAATATATAGATGAAATAAGAAAAATAAAAAATGTATGTGATATTAATTATGATGGAATTAATTTACTTATAACTTATAAAAAAGGATCAAATAATTTTACTAATTTAATTGAATACTTAAAGAGAGAAAAAATAATTTATAATAGAATATTTTCAGAAAGACCAACCCTAAATGATGTCTTTCTAGAACTAACTGGGAAGGAACTTAGGGACTAATGTTCTTTCATAATTTTAAGTGTACATTAAAAACTCTCTTTAAAAGTAAAATATTAATATTTTGGACATATGCATTTCCAATAATACTAGGTACATTTTTTTTCTTAGCTTTTTCTGATATTGAAAATAATGAAAAACTTTCTATTATAGATATTGCTATAGTAGATAATGAAAATTTTAAGAGTGATATGTCATACACGGAAACATTTAAAGAACTAAGTAATAAAGATAACGAAGATAGATTATTTGACATAAAAAAAGGCTAAAGAACTACTTAAAAATGATAAAATAATGGGATACTTGGTTTTAGATGAAAAGCCTAATATATATGTTAAAGAAAATGGTATCAATGAAACTATTTTTAAATCTGTAGTAGAAGAAATTGATAGTACAAAAACCATGATAAATACTTTATCGGAAAATCAAATAAAAAAAGAAATATCAAAAAATAATATTAATATAGACTATAATTTAATATATAATAACGTAATTAATACTATAAATAATTCAAAAGATAATATAAAAGATATATCAAGTGCTAACTTAAGTTATACAATGATAGAGTTTTATACTCTTATAGCAATGAGTGCACTATATGGTGGAATTTTAGCCATGGTAGCAATTAATAATACACTTCCTAATATGACTAATGTTATTATTTATATATACTATATTCGTACTTAAAGTTGATTACGGAGATAATTTACCTCTTATAATATTACTAGCGCTTATAGGTAGTTTTGCTGGTTTATCACTTGGCACTTTTGTAGCATCTATCTTTAAAACTAATGATAATGCTAAAACAGGAATACTTCTATCATTTACGATGCTTGGATGTTTTTTCTCAGGTATGTTTGGAATAACAATGAAATATATTATTGATAAAAATGTACCAATTATTAATAAAATAAATCCAGTTAATATGATTACTGATGGATTATATTCGCTATATTATTATGATACATTTGATAGATTTTATATTAATATTATAAGTTTATCTATATTTTCAGTTTTAATGATTATATTATCATTTTCTAGTTTAAGGAGACAAAGATATGACAGTATTTAAGGGATTTTTAAAAGTTTTAAATAAATGTAAAGGAATAGTTATATTATATACTGTAATGTTATTATTCTTTGGTGCCTTTTCACTAAAAACTAGTGACCAAAATAATGTTAATTTTGAAAATATTAAACCAGATATATTAATAATAAATAAAGATGAAAATAAGGGTATAACTAAAAACTTAATAAGTTATTTTAAAAAAAATAGTAATATAAAAGATATAGAAAATAATGAAGAAAAAATAAGTGATGCATTATTTTATAGAGATATAAATATTGTAATATATATTCCAGATAATTATAGAGAAGATTTTCTAAATGGATTAGATCCTGAAATTAAAATAAAAAAGACAGGAGATTATAATTCATCTTATGCTGAGATGTTACTAAGTAAATATTTAAAAGTTTCTAATGCTTATAGTGAAATTATAAAAGATGAGGATGAACTTATAAGTAAGATAAATGATACTTTAAATGAAAATACAAAAGTCACTATAACAAATAAAATAAATAAGTCAGAACTTCAAAAGGCTACATTTTATTATAATTTTGCGAATTATAGTATATTAGCAGGATTAATATATGTTGTTTGTTTAATATTATCTAGTTTTAAAGATGAAAAAATTAGAAAAAGAACTATTATAAGTAGTATGGATTATAAGAAATATAATAGAATATTACTTTTATCAAGTATGTTATTTGCCTTTGTATTATGGCTATTATATGTAATAATTAGTTTTATTCTTACAAAAGATGTAATGTTTACATTAAACGGGATTATGTATATGATTAATTCATTTATATTCACAATATGTGCGCTTTCCCTAGCAATTTTAATATCAAATTTAGTAAGTGATAAAAATGCAATAAATGGAATAGTAAATGTAGTTGCGCTTGGATCAAGTTTCTTATGTGGCGCATTTGTTCCAGTAGAATTTTTACCTGCTTCAGTTTTAAATTTTGCCCATATACTTCCATCATATTATTATATACAGACTAATGAAATATTAGAAAGTATAAAAGTAACGGATTTAAATAGTATGAATAATATCATTATAAATATTATTATTATTATAATATTTACGATTGTATTTGTAGTTATTAATAATATTATTTCAAAACATAAAAGAAAAATTAATTAATAGTATATTTTTATTTATTAATAATATTATATATTAGGTGAATATTATGAACTATCAAAATCAGATAGATGCTAATTATTATTTAGCAAGATATAATGAAATATTACTTAATATGCAAAGAAATATATTAGTAAGTACGACAAATAATAATTTAACTATAGATTTTATAAGATGTATGATTCCATTATCTAATACTTCTATTCTAATGTGTAATAATTTTTTAAAATATATAAATCATAATACATTAGATAACTTATCTTATAATATAATTAATATGGAAAAAAATAATATAAAATTAATGAATAATATAGCTAGTACTACTCCATATTATATAAATACTAAAAAAGAAATTAATAACTATTTTAAGCGATATTTTAAAATAGTTAATAATATGATAAATGATATGAATAATAGTCGTAAATCAGTAGATATAATAATAAATTTTACATATGAAATGATACCTCTTTATCAAGGAATAATAAAGTTATGTGAAAATTTATTAAGATATCAAATAGATTCTAGATTAATATATGTTGTTCAAAATATGATTATTAATGATAACAATTTAATTAATATATTTTATCAAATTCAAAAAAGTGCCATTAAATAATGGTACTTTTTGTGTCACCTTATAACTAAATTCATATTATGTATTATGAGGTGAATTAAATTGAATTGGTTTAGTAGTTTAAACCCAGTAACTCAAACATTATTAGCGACAATATTCACATGGGGAGTAACAGCACTCGGTGCACTTGTTGTATGA
>CAPQQE010000110.1:3006-4470 GCA_948687865.1 uncultured Bacilli bacterium | reverse complement strand
AAAAACAGGTTTAACCTGTTATAATCTAAATGGTCGGGAAAACAGGATTTGAACCTGCAACCCCTTGGTCCCAAACCAAGTGCTCTACCAAGTTGAGCCACTTCCCGAAGCTCGTAGCTCAGTTGGATAGAGTGTTTGGCTACGAACCAAAAGGTCAGGGGTTCGAATCCCTTCGGGCGCACCATAACGGGAAGTAGCACAATTTGGTAGTGCACATGGTTTGGGACCATGAGGTTGCAGGTTCAAATCCTGTCTTCCCGACCATTAGTAAATAAAAATACTCATGTAAATATTACTGAGTATTTTTTAAACTTTAAATAAATTAATTTATATACAATAAAATTATGAAAAATTATTATTTACTTTCTATTTCAAATGGATCAGAACTAATTATACTTAAATTATTTTCTGCAATTAATGTAGGAATATATAACATAATTTTAAGTAAATTATCCATATATGACTCTGAGGTAAGACTTATTACTAATTCTTCCATACTTTTATTTGATTTATTAATTTTTATAAGTTCATTAGCTATTCTTTTAGCTTCTTTTTTTATTAATTTTTTACCCATTGTTAACCACCGGTATAATTATATCAAATAATATCGTTTTTGACTAGGTGTATATTGATAAAATTTTAAAGTATACTTAATTTGAGTGGTGATTTTATGGAAGTAAGTACTGTAGATAAGTATATATTAAAAGAATATTTTGCTATAAATTTAAAATGGTATAGATTTAACAAAAATTATACACAAGAAAAACTCGCAGAACTTTCAAATTTAACAGCGAAATATATTAGTGATTTAGAAAGAGGTAAATATTCTCCAAGTTTGAATAAAATAGAGGATTTAGCTCGTGCCCTAGAAATAGAGCCATATCTATTATTAAAACCTAAGGATTTAGAGAATAATTCTTGTGAGATATCTGGTAGAATAGATCAAAAAATTGGTAGAAATAGGAAAGGTAAGAATATATAATAATATTATGGGTATAATTAATATTATATTTGTGTTATAATGACTATTGTATGGAGGGAAAAATGGAAAAAGAAGAAAAACATGTTTGTGAATGTAATCATGAACATTGTGATAATCATTGTGATGATAATTGCAATTGTGAACATGAAGGTAAACCAATAATATTAGAGATGGAAGATGTTAATGGTGAAAAAGTAAAAGTTCAAGTAGTAGGTACATTTGATGATAATGATAAAAGTTATGCGATTGTAAATGACTTAGATAATGAAGAAAATTCTTACATATTTGAAGTTCAATCAACAGAGCAAGGGGATATGCTTGTAAGTATTGATGATGAAAAAGAATTTGATAGACTTTGTAAAGTAGTAGAAAATCTAATTAGTGAAGATAACTAGTTGACTTTTATAAAAATAATATGCTATAATCTATTTGCAGTGAATTTGCAAATAGAATTGGGGCTTTAGCTCAGTTGGCTAGAGCAT
>CAPQQE010000110.1:1278-2996 GCA_948687865.1 uncultured Bacilli bacterium | reverse complement strand
AGGGTCAGGGGTTCGAGTCCCCTAAGCTCCACCAATATGAAAATAATCCTTATTTTATAAGGATTTTTCTTTTTAAATAAAAATCAAACCAAACAAAATATTATGTATAGAACATTTACATGGGTGGAATAATATTTATGGTGATTACATGTACTATATTAATTGTTTTTTTATATATTCTTTTTTAGGTTATCTTTTAGAAATTACTATTAGTTTTATAAAAAAGAAAAGAATAGAAAGTGGAATACTATATGGACCATGGACTCCTATTTATGGGATAGGTAGTATTTTAATATTAATTATTTCTAAGTTCATATTTAATATATTAAATATAGATAAATTTATTGAAACATTTATTGCGATTTTTATTATTACCATAATATTAACATTACTTGAATGGATTGGTGGAACACTAATCGAAAAGATTTTTCATATTGTGTTTTGGGATTATAGTGAATTTAAATTTCATATTGGTAAATATGTTGCTCTGGAAATATCATCTATATGGTTATTTGGATCATTATTAATAATATATGTTACTCAGCCTATATTTAATAAATTTATTTATTTAATTCCAAGTTATATTACATATATATTATTATTTTTAATAATTATTGATATTATTATAGTATTTAAAAATAAGAAAATACACAAATAAAAAGCCTAAATAATATAATTTATCCTAGTTAGGCTTTTTATTTATATTTAATATTATTCCAATCATTATCATATAACTAACAAGACTAGATCCTCCATAGCTTATAAATGGAAGTGTAATTCCAGTTATTGGAAGAAGTCCAATATTCATGCCTATATTTTGTATTTGTTGAAATAAAATCATAGCAATAATACCACAAATTATAAATTTATATTTTCCTTCATTTATCATTGCTGTTTTAATTAACTGCATATCAAAATATAGGGTTATTAATAAAAATATTATTGTTGGGATAAATCCAAAATTAGATGAAAAAACGGAAAAAATAAAGTCAGTTTGTGGTTCAGGAAAATATATAGGAGTATTATTAAAACCATGACCTAATAATCCAGCACTACCTATAGCTGCAAGTGCATTGGTAAGCTGCATACCTGCTCCATTTTTCCAGTCTAACAACCTATCCATTCTATAGAAAAAATTAGTTCCAAATATGTTTATAAATATATCTTTATAATTAAAAAATAGTATTAAAAATATTGATAGAAGACAAATAACTATAGTACCAAAAATAATAAACCATCTAATTCTTAAGCCTGATGAAAATAACATAATTATAAATATAGCAAAGAATATGAATACAATACCTGTATCAGGTTCTAGGAATGCTAATAAAGATGGAATTAATACTATAAAAAGGCATTTAATAATTAATTTTAATTCTTCTTTAAATGTTTTTTTAATATTTTTCCTGTTATATTCATCTAATACATTAGCAAGTATCAGAATAATAAATATTTTAACAAATTCACTAGGTTGAAATGATCCAATACCAGGAATTGTAAACCAGCATCTTGCACCATTTGATTCTGTTCCAAAAAATAGAACTAATATTAGTAAAATATTACTAATTACATATAACAAACTAGAATGATTATATATATATTCACCTTTTGATCTATATATAAGTATAATAGATAAAAAACCTATAATATACCAAATTAATTGTTTTATATATAAGTTATTGTAATTTGAAGATAATAACCTTTGACTACTATATATA
>CAPQQE010000110.1:0-1268 GCA_948687865.1 uncultured Bacilli bacterium | reverse complement strand
TTAAAATGGACTTTTTATTGTAGTTATCCATATTAATCACCATTTTTATTATAGTCAATAATTTAGTAAATATTTGTGTGTTTAAGCATAAAATTTATAAAAAGGAGTGTTTAAATGAAAAAGAAATTACCTGGTATATATAAAGGCACAGTAAAAAATCAACCAAAAAATCAAAAGCAAGCATCTTTTTCTATTGTAAATAAAATAGATATAGAGGAAAAAAATGAAATTAAAGAGGAAATATCAGATAAAAATGTAAATAAACAAATAAAGGATATATTTAATTCACCTAATTATGTGTATAAGGCAAATGTATCCATAATTACAACAGATGGAGAAACAATTAAAAAAACTATCATCGGTAGAACCAATAATAGTCTTATAACAATAGATGATGAATTAATAGATGTCAGTAAAATTAGTCAAATAGACTTCTTAGACTAAACATTTTCTATAAATGTATCACCTAAACATCTAATACTACAAATGCATTCTAAGTTCATAGTAAAGAATGATTCAGTAGCAGTATATGTACCATCTTCATTAGCAATTAAAACTCTAAATGTAGCACAACAATTATCTATTTTTTCTACTCTAAATACTGATGAAGTAGCAGTTGGTTCAGCAACTCTTGCAGTAGGTGCACTCCATGGAGTTACACCATTACTCATACAAGTATATAACATAACTGGTCTTGTGTTGTAATATAAACATGAGAATTGACCTAAACTTGGTTTATCACAGCTTAATATACAATCTTCTTCTCTGTCAGCATTTTTTTGTAGTAAATAAATAACTTTTAATATATCACTAATACAGTTACAATTGTTTTTACACATAATGTATTCCACCCCTTTTATTATATTTTCTACTATAGGATATTCGTAAGTTTATTAAAAGTGTGGGTAATATTCTTGTTTTTTTTCTAAAATATAGTATAATTATGGTAGGTGATTAATAATATGATGGGTTATCAATATTTAATAATATTAGCAGTTTTAATATTTATAGTAATAATTGTACTTAAGGCAAACAAGAAAGACTTTTATATTGAATCAAATAAATTAGTTGATTATTTAGGAGGAAAAGATAATATTATTTCCATGGAAGTTAATATGTCTAGATTTAAGGTAACTCTTAATGATGTTGAAAAGGTAAATAAAGAAGCAATTCAAAAAATGGGCGCTAAGGGAATAGTTGAGATTGATAATCAATTGAAAATTATATTAGGTGGAGATGCTAAACAGATAAAAAAATATATTGGTGAG
>CAPQQE010000109.1 GCA_948687865.1 uncultured Bacilli bacterium | reverse complement strand
GAGATACTATCTTTTTCTTTTTCTATACCTTCTCTTAAAGATAACTCTATATATAAATTTTGAATTGTTGAACTTCTAGCTAAATTTACTTGATTTATAATTGCTGCATGTGTTCCCATTTGCATAGTTATTCTCTGATATTGTTGTATCATTTGTAAAATAGACATATTCATACTTGATATTTTGTCATCTAATAATTGTTTTTTTAAATTATCATCAAATATTCTAAAGTCATTCTCATAATATTCCTTATTACTAATTTCTAACATTAATTTTTCTTTTGCACTTTGAAGTTCTTTCAAATATATATTTGCCTTTTGTAAATATGCCGCTATTAGTGATCTTATATATTGTAATTCTTTTAAACCATCATTTAAACTTTTTTCTTTACTTTTTAAATAATTATCTAATCTATCTAATATATCCTTTTTATTAAATGAGGGATTATCCTCTATTTTTCTTGAAAATATCTTTAATTTTCTTGCTTTAGTTTTTTCTTTATAAATACCTTTAAAATCTTCTTGCAAATCAGATACTTGCGCGGATTCATCACTATAATTTTCAATAAATTCATGAAATGTTTGAGAAATGAATTCAGATTGACTTGAAAGTTCTAAACCAAAATTAGATATTTCTTCAACACTTTTTATTTCAATTTTTGGAACTGGCATTTTTAAATATTCATCTAGTTTTTCTTCTTTTGTAAGTGGAGGAACATATTTTTTCTCATTTTCTATTTCATATTTTATAATATCAAAATCCCCGCCTAAGTTTGTTATTATTTCTTTAGAACGAGCAAACCTCTCACTATTACAGAATATATATTTTATAATACCATCAAAATTATTATAAAATATAAAATCATAATCTAAATTAATATGTATATGTTCATAATCTGTATCTAAATCTTTAAATTTATCAATTTTATCTTTATCTAAATTTAAGTAATTAATAATTTTATCTAAAGTTATTCCCTTATCAATTAAATATTTTGAAAAACTATTTTCCCTGTAATACATATATATAAGTATAACTGCTGAAATAGAAGCCTTATTTTTAGTAGCTAAAGATCTAGAAAGTTTATCAAGATCATTTATTATATCAAACTCTCCATAGTTTCTAATTTTATTTAAAACTTTTTCTTCAATTTTTGTATTGTGCTTTATTAATTGATTCTGTAAATATTCTTCATATTTATTATTTAAATTTTCAAAATCATCATATGACAAATTAAATACATTCAAAAAATTTTTCATTTTAATTGAATAGTTTAAATCTTTATTGAAGATATTATTTAAAATATCATTTATTGTTATATCATTCTTTAATTTATCTTTATTTTTCCCGCCAAATATATATTTACCAAAATATTTACAAAGTTCTTTAGCATCTATATTTTCATTGAAAATATTTTTTTTATTATCAACATTTATAGAAGTTGTATTTATTAATTTAGATAGAATACCTGAATCAAACAATTTATTATAAATATACTTTGATAAATCATCTTCACATATTTTATATATAGTTACTAATAATGAAATTTGAATTAAATCATCATTTGTTAAATCATAATATTTCCTACAATTTAATAAATATTTATAATAAATATATGAACTTTCTAATATTTTTACTATATCAATATTTAAATCACCATAAAATTTGGAAAGCAAATCAATCCTTTTTTGTTCATTTCCTTCTTTTATGTATTTTTCTATTGCACTTTTACTACTTTTATTATTTTCACCTAAATCTGATAATATTTTATTTAATACTTTTTCATCTAAAGTACGCGAAATAATATTTTGTATATCTGTTGTTTGTGAAAAATTATTTTTTTTAAACCAATTGTACACTTCTACAATATCACAATTTTCTTTATCAATATCTAAGTTTAGGTCTTCTTTAGATAAATTTAGGTAATTTAAAATTCTATCAATAGTTATGTTATTTTTCGATAAATATGAAGTTATTTGATTATCTTTATAAAATGATGAAATAAGTATTGCAATATCAATTATTTCAGAATCCGAATAACAAATATTAAGATTCATATTTTCATTCTTTTCTCTTAGTATATATACTATTTTTGAAACAAATTCAATGTACACGCATGTTTTTAAAGGCAAGTTTTTATAAATTTCATCTGTTACTAAACTTTTTTTATTATTTAAATAAACTTCTATCTCTTCATTTATTTTTGTTAAATCTAAATCTGGATTATTATATCTAAATATTTGTTCACATATAGAGCTATTACTTATTTTTCTATCAAATAACATATTAATAATATCTTTTGGGCTCTCATTTTCAATTTTCTTTAATTCATCAATGTAAGGTTTAAATCGGAAAACTAAGGCACCTATATTATACGATGAAAAACTGCTACTATTCATATCTGGTATATATATATCACAACCAATTTTGTCTAGTACTTTTCTGATACTTTGAAAATTTTCAAAATTAATCGTACTAAAGTAATCTATAATAAATTTTAA
This sequence comes from uncultured Bacilli bacterium, assembly GCA_948687865.1. Next base: position 1,973 of record CAPQQE010000109.1, on the reverse strand, counting down.
ATTATCCATTTTATAGAATGCTAGAAATAAAGATATAGAAGCTAAATCAAATTCATTATAACTTTCTTTAAATAGATAACTATATATACCATTAGCCTTTTTTAAAAATAATATAGTTTCAGGAAGCAGATCACTAAATGTATCATTCTCAAGTTTTAATTTTTCGGATTCTACACTTAGTTTTTCCTCCTCTTCTAATGTTGACATAGTACTAGATGCTGGAACAATATCAATTACACTTTCACCGATAGTTGTATCCTTAATAACTGACCATTTTCTCTCCAGCAATCGTAAATTATTAAATAGAATAGTTTCTGGTGTTAGATAATAGTATTCACTTTTGGATTCTAGAAAACAAAATATTCCATTTATCATATTAAATGTATCTTCTATATTAGTATTTTCATTTTTCTGATTATTTTCAAAGGAAGAAGCGGTATCTGGAAACATAATATCATATTCTCTGTGAAGAGCATTTGATATACTTGAATCATAATTGTTATACATATATATAAATAGATCCCTAATACATTTTGCTTTTATTACATCTATATCATTAGATTTTCCCTTAGATAATATATTATCAAAAGATCCTAGTCTCAATAAAAATTTATCAACAAAGTCTTTTGTTTCTTTTGGAACAATTGATGAAAATTGTTTATATGTTAATATTCTTACTGACAATTAAACCACATCCTACTTTTTACTATCTTGATATATATGCTTTTTTACAGAATCTTCCTCATTAATTCCTAGTAAAAGCTGTTCTTTTACATCTAATCTAAACTCTTTAAAATGTTCCGAAATTGTTGAAAGTTGCCTTGAACTTTCTTCAATAAAGGCTTTCTTTTCAATAGAACCTTGTTTTAATAACTCAACACCTGTTTGTAAATATTCATCTATTTTGCTAATAGTTGTTAATTTGATATTACCATCTTTTGTAAGTTCATTTACATCACTAATTACACTATTTAACTCCTTAGGGCCCTCTAATAAAGCATCATTAACTCCGTTTACTAAATGTTTTAATAAATCTACTTCTTCCTTTTGCTTTTTAGCACCTATTAAAGCTGTGCCATTTAATTTCAAAACTGATTTATCTAGCGATAAAAAGTTTTTATAACTTGTTAGTTGCTTTATTGCATTAACTTGCCTCATATTCCATTGTATAATTATTTCATTGATAGAAGCTTTGCTTTTTTGTATTTGATATATCTTTTCAGAAAAAATATCTAATATTTGTCTTTTATAAATTGCCTCTCTTTTATAATCAGAATTATCAGGATTTTGATTATAATTATTTTCTGAAGATATTACTTCTTTTTCATATTCATTTCTATCTTTAATACCTATATCATACACATTTTGTAAAACTTCAACATAAGGCTTAATACTATTTATAAAATTATTAAATAAATCAAAATCCTTTTTTGAGTTTTCATACATTTTTGAAACATCAAAAACAATTTCGTCTATATTATCAATATATCTTTTATATTCTTCTGAATATGATAACTGTAGATTTTCATCATTACTACCAATAGCTCTCTTAATTTTATTTATTAATCTAGAAAATCCCTTATTTTGTTTCAATCTTTTTTCTTCTAACTCATCAAGTTTATTTGACAAACCTGATAATTTGTCAACTTTTTCTAAAAAAGTAAAACTTGGAGATGAATCTTCATCTATATTTTTTATAGCATTATTTATAACCCTTTCTATCTCATGTATAACATCTTGTCCATATTCAAGTATTGATGAAGGATTATTAAAGTCCACCCTCTCAAAATTAATATTATTATTCATATTATTATCCATAAAAATTTCCCCCTTAAAAAAATATAAGCATAGTATACCCCCCCCCCAGGCTCTTTTGTCAAGTATTAAGTTTATCAAGTATTAAAAAAGTTATAGATATAGACCATAAAAAAATCTAGATAATTCTAGATTTTTACACATATTAGTTAATTTTT
>CAPQQE010000108.1:1634-4533 GCA_948687865.1 uncultured Bacilli bacterium | reverse complement strand
TTTTAGATATATATCCATTTTTATCTATTAAAAAAATATCATGATAACTTATATTAATATTTTTTGAAACTTTATTATCCAAAATATAAACTTCTTTTGCTGGAAATAAATAAAATAAAAAAACTGCGAATAATAATACTGTATATTTACTTATTTTTTTTATTGACAATTTTTTTATCATTACTATATCACCTAAAAAATTATATGTATTAAAGTTTAAAAAAATGAGTATTCCTATAAAGAAATCTCATTTAATTTTAAAAGTTCAACTACCGCTCCGCTTCTTCCTTTAACCCCTAGTTTTTGCATTACATTAGATATATGATTTCTAACAGTTTTTTCGCTAATACCTAGTTTTTCTGCTATTTCTTTTGTTGTAAAATTTTTTATTAATAATTCAAATACTTCTCTTTCTCTTTTAGTTAATATCCCTTTATTCATTTTAATCCTCACTTTCCTGTAAGAGGTGTATATATAATTACTCATATTATTTTATGTAAAAATAGTTTTTATGTTATTACTCTTTTCACAAAAAAGAAAAAAATAACTAATTCGTTATTTTTGAAATTTTATTGAAATATACATTTTTGAATCAAAATTACTTTGTACTAAATTCATTATATCATTTGCTAATTTTGAATCATGTTTATCTTTTATTACTACTACTCTAATCTGATCGTCCTTTATTTTTATAAAATTTTCTAGTTTATATTCTTCTTTTATTTTAGCACTTATTTCATCTTCTTTTCCTTTTATCATATTTAAAGTTTTTAGTTCTTCATATGCATTATTTTTCTCTTCACTAGTAGCATCTTCTTTAGTTAATATAGTCTGTAATTCTTTTATTTGTTCGCTTCTTTCTTCTTCACTTTCTACTTTCAGTGTAGATATTATTTCACTTTCTTTTATTTTTGTTACTTCTTTTTTACTTTCAGTTACATTTTTACTAGCTGTTTCTAAAAATTCTGATGGCATTGTTATATAGTAAACACTTAGTACTAATATTAAACTAAATAGTGTTAAAAGCCAAATACTTTGTTTATTAATCATTTTTCTTCCTCCATATATCTACTAATAAAATATATGAAAAAAAAAAGATTATATTACAAAATTATTAATCCTGAATCTAATATATCATATAATCTTTTTGTTTGATCTTTAAAATAATTGTTAATTTCTTTTATAATTTCATAATACTCATCTATTATATATTTATTTTGTATACTTTTTATATAATCATTAATTAATACTTTAATAATATTATCTATTTTATTATTATTTATTTCACCCTTTAAAAATTTATAAAATTCTTCCATTCCTAATTCTATATATAATTCTTTTACTTTATTCTTTAACTCATTATTATTAGATCTAAGATATAAACTTAAAAGTATCCCATGAATATGTCCTTCTGTTCCTACTGAATAATATGATCTTATTTCACTTGTTTTTTTATTTGTACTATTCATAAAATCAGGATCATTATTTCTTAAATATAATCTCATAACATTTAATATATCAAAGGCAATATTATTTTTATCTTTTATGCTTTCATAATATCTATCTAATTCTTTTAAATCATATAAATATAGTTCTTCTAATTTCATTATTTTCACCTAAAAAATAATAGATAATTCTATTATTTTCTTGATACATATTTTCCATCCTTTGTAGATAGTATAATTATATCCCCTTCATTAATAAATAATGGAACTTTTACTTCTAAACCATTTTCTAAAGTAGCATCTTTTTGAGCATTATTTGTTGTATTACCTTTTACAGCTTCTGTTGTTTAAGTAATAGTATATTCAACCTTTTCTGGTAAATTCAAACCAATAAGTTCTGATTCAAAGTATACAAGTTCTACTTCTAGATTTTCTTTTAAATATTTCTTTTCTTCTTCTATTTGTGATTCACTAAGTTCTACTTGTTCATATGTATTCATATCCATAAAATAATACATATCTGAAGTATTATATAGATATTGCATTGGTTTTTTTTCAATTATAGCTTTTTCTATTTTAATATTTGTATTAAATGTTTTTTCTAGTGTTGAATTTGTTCTTAAATTTTTAAGTTTAGTTTTCATAAATGCTGCACCTTTACCTGGTTTTACATGTAAGAACTCAACTATTTGGTATAAATTTCCTTCTACTATTACAGTCATACCATTTTTTATATCATTAATATCTATCATCATAAGTTATTCCCCCAAACCTTTTATAAATTGTTTTAAAATATTCATAGTGTTTTTTAATTTAATTTCTTCTTCTTTTGTTAATTCTACTTTCATTACACCTTTTATTCCATCCTTATTTATTACTGATGGCATACCTAAATATATACCATCATATGGAGATGAAACAATTAATACTTTATTTTCATTATTTAATATTGCATTAGTAATATTAACCAAACACATTCCAATTCCAAAACTAGTTTCACCTTTTAACTCTATTATCTTATATGCCATATGTTTTACTTTATCCTCAATAATATTAAGTTCAGCTTTAGGTATAATATCAGTTATTAAAATAGGGCCTGCTTTCGCACTAGACCATGCGACAAAACTACTATCTCCATGTTCTCCTAAAACATAGGCATTAATATCTTTTATGTTAATTTCTAATTTATTTGATAGTAAATACGCTAATCTACTTGTATCAAGCATAGTTCCACTACCAATTACTTTACTCGCAGGAAATTTAGAGTATTTTTTAACTAAATATGTCATAATATCTACTGGATTTGACGCTACTAAAAAAATCCCATTAAATCCAGATTTAACAATTTTTATAGTAATATCTTTTATTATTTTAGCGTTTTTATTTACCAAATCTAATCTAGTCTCATCTTTTTCTTGATTAAAACCTGCCGCTATTACTACTATTTTAGCATC
>CAPQQE010000108.1:0-1624 GCA_948687865.1 uncultured Bacilli bacterium | reverse complement strand
ATTTAGATTCTAAAGATGCTAAAATAAGTTCCTGCCTTTACATTTACTTTAGAACCTACTGAAAATAACATATTACTTAAGTCCATCGCTTCTCCTATAGATTTTTCTTTATTAATATCTACTAATATTAATTCATCTATATTTGTATTTTGATTTAAAAGGCCATAAGCATATTTCATTCCAACATTTCCACAACCAACCACTACTATTTTATTCATAATTCACCTTTAATACTTTTTATTTCTTTTTTTCTTTATGAATTGTATGTTTTTTACATGTTTTACAATATTTATTTAAACTTAAAGGATCTGGTGTATTAGTTTTACTTTTTGAAACAAAGTAATTTTCTTTTATTTTACCTTCTTCTTCTTTACATTTAGTACATACTAAAGCTACATGAGTTCTAGCTTCTTTTTTCTTACTTGCCATTTATAACTCCTCCTTTTTCATATACGTAAACAATTATATCACATTATTTTAAAATTTCAAATACTTTATCTGATACTCTTGCACTTATTTTATTATTAACTGGTGATGTATATGTAGAAGTTTTACTATATCTTACATTTGGAGATAAAACTACAATAGCAAATTTAGGATTATCACTAGGTGCATAACCTATAAAACCTTTTGATATTGTTGGGACATCTATCTTACCATCTTTATCAGAATCATAAAAACTCTCTGCAGTACCTGTTTTACCTGCTGGGGATAAAACATGTCCCATATATCCATAACCTAATGTTTTCATAACTGATTCAAAACCTAGTTTTATTCTATCTTTATACTTTTGTTCTAGATCTACTGTACCAAGTAACTTTGGTTCTATTTTCTCTGTTATTTTACCTAATTCACTACTATTTGTTCTTTCATGAACTTCTTTAAGTAAATGTAACTGATATCTATTCCCATTAGCAGCAAGTGTACTTATATAGCTTGCTATTTGAATTGGTGTATAAGTATCATATTGACCTATTGCAATGTCAAGTAAATGACCAGATTCTATACTTGATCCTTTATATCCATATGATTCAACTGGAAGATCAATATTAGTTTTATCTCCTAAACCATATTGTAAAAATACATTTCTATATGTATCAAATGCATCTTTAGATACAATAAGAGGTCCATTATAATAATATTTAGCCCCTGCCACTCTCATAGCAGTTTTATATTGATAAGCATTTGATGAATATGATAAAGCTTTTACGTCATCTAAGTAACCTAGTCCACTTCTCCAAGAACATTTAGCCGGTGTATTTCTAATTTTAACGCATTCATCTAAAAATGTTGTTCCAATATCAATTGCACCTGTTTTATATCCTACAGTCATAGAACCACCCTTAACTATAGATCCAGGAGTAACAGGATTAGTAAGAAGAGCTGGTGTATTATCATATACTTTATATTCTCCTTTATCTTTTACAACTTCTTTTGAACTCATCGCAAGTATTTCTCCTGTTTTAGGTTCTGTAACTATTACATGTGACCCATTATAAAACGTAGTATTAGGATCATTTTTTTTAGCATTAACTACCTCATAGGTTAATATTTCTTCTACCTCTTTTTGAATATTTATATCTATACTTAATACTATGTCATTACCTCTTATTCCTTCATTTAT
>CAPQQE010000107.1:615-4608 GCA_948687865.1 uncultured Bacilli bacterium | reverse complement strand
TGGTGTAACAAGAGAGAGAATAAGACAGATAGAAGCAAAAGCACTAAGAAAACTTCGTCATCCATCAAGAAGTAAAAAGTTAAAGGATTATTTGGTGGACTAATATGAGATTATCAAAAAGATTAAAGGCGATTACTGAATTTATAGATAGTACTGATAAAATAATTGACATTGGATGTGATCATGCATTATTAGATATTTATATTAAGGAAAATTTGAAAAACAAAAAAATAATTGCCTCTGATATACATGAGGGTGCCCTTAAAATGGCAGAAAATAATATTAAAAAACATAGCCTTGAAAACAAAATAGATTTACGCTTAGGCGATGGGTTGGAAGTTATTGATGGTAATGAAGTTGATACTATTATAATTTCTGGTATGGGATATAATAATATTATTAAGATATTAAAAAATAGTGATAAATTGCAAAGTATAGAAAAAATAGTAATTCAATCTAATACTGATGTTGTAAAACTTAGAAAATCTGTTATAAAATTAGGTTATAAAATAACAAGAGAATCTCTTGTATCAGATAAAGATATTATATATACAGTTATAGAGTTTAAAAAGGGAATGGAAAAGTATGACTATAAGCAAATATATTTTGGCCCAAGATTAATGGAAAATAAAAATGACTTATTCAATGAATATTACTCCAAAAAATTATTAAAATATGAAAATTTATTATTACAGTTACCAAAAAATAATGTAGTAAGTAAATTACATCATATGAGGTTAATAAAAATATTAAAAGAGGAATTAAGAGAGTTTGAGATAAATGAAAAATAGGATTAAATCCTATTTTTGTTATATAAAGAAATTAGGCCCCTCATCATTATAATTATTAGTAAAATTATTAGAATTATTAGTTATATTTGAATTAGAAATATTATTATTATTTACTTTATTATTTGAACCACTTGACTTTGAAAATTCACTAGCGACTTTAAATATGGTTTTTGCATTATTTATCATAGGTTTTACCTGGTATACAATTGGAATTGCCTGATTAACAATATTAAGTGTTTTTTGTGTATTACTTAATAGTCCTGCCCAATTTATTGCCTTTTTAGCAATAGGAGCAATCGTACTAGCAGGCATATATAGTTGACTTGGATTAAACATAAGAATATACCTCCTCCTTGTATATTATATGAACTTTCAAAAAATAGTTTAAAAAAAACTTACCATATGATATAATAATATTAGTAATAAATAGAATAATAGGTGGGAGTATGAAGAATAATTTTATTATATTAGCGCTAAAAAAAATTGGTAAAGTAATTTATAATATCTTATTATTTATATTATTATTGCCATTTAATTTAGTTAAATATTTAAATTTATCAATATATTATATAATGAAATTTTTAATTAGAGAAAGTCCCGAAAAGAAAAAACAAAGAGAAGAAAGAGAAAAAATAAGGGAAGAAATGTTAAAGGAAGAGCAAAAAAAGGCTCAAGAATATATTAGAAATAAAAATAATACTGAACTAGAGTTTACTAAAGATACATCACAAATATTTAATATCAATTCTAATAATAATTATATACATAAGTCTATTGAAAATGAAAGAAAAAATAATGGATTAAAAGAGAAAGAAATATTAAAAAAAGAACAAAAGAATGTAATTGAAGAGTTTAAAAAAAGAAATGTATTTGCTGTAAAAAAGCAACAAAAACTTGATAAAAAAAGAAAAGTATTATTATTTGATATTAATGGTGATGATTCGAAAAGAAGTAGTGAAAAATTAATATTTAAATATATAGCTAGAAATCCAAAGGGAAAAATTGAAAAAGGAACATTTCAAGGTTACTCAAAATTAGATGTACATTCATATTTATTATCAGAGGGTTATGAAGTTTATGAAATAAAATTAGTTGCAAAGGCAAATATTTTTAATGTTGATTTGGGTTTAATTAAACCTATGAAAAAATCTACATTAGTATTTTACCTAACACAATTATCTACATATTTAAAGGCAGGTATTCCAATAGTTGATAGTATAAAAATATTATGTAATCAAGCAAAATCTAAAACAGAGAAAACTATATGGAAGTCAGTATTATATGAATTATCTATGGGAGCAACTTTATCAGATGCTATGATAAGAGCTGGAGTAGTATTTCCAAAACTACTAATTAATATGGTTAAAACAGCAGAGATAACAGGAAACTTAGAAGAAGTATTAGATGATCAAGCAAATTATTATAAGTCAATAGAAAAGGCAAGAAAAGAAATGATAAATGCTATTACTTATCCTACTTTTGTATTAGCGTTTTCAATAATAATTGTTTCATATATAATTATGTCAGTAGTCCCACAATTCGTTAATATATATAATAATATAGGATCGGATCTACCAGGTATTACTAAAACTATAATTAATATTAGTAATTTTATAAGAAATAATTATTCAAAAATAATAATAATCATAATTTCAATTATAGTATTATTTATATTGTTATATAAAAAAAATACAAGTTTTAAGTCAACTGTCCAATATATATTAATGCATATACCAATAATAGGTAATATAATAATATATAATGAAATGACAATGTTTTCTAAAACATTCTCATCATTAATAAATAATAATATATTTATAACTGATAGTATGGATATATTGGGGAGAATAACTAATAATGAAATATATAAAAAGATAATTAATAAGACATTAGAAAATTTAGGTAAGGGTGATTCTATTTCAACTGCTTTTAGAGGCGAATGGGCGATTCCTGTGGTTGCTTATGAAATGATTGTTACTGGTGAAACTACTGGACAATTAGGTAGTATGATGGAAAAAGTAGCTGAATATTATGGGGAAGAACATACTAATGCAATAACAAGGGTTAAAGTATTAATAGAACCAATTATGATTGTTTTATTGTCTATAATGGTTGGTGGGATACTACTTGCTGTTATAATTCCAATGTTCAGTATGTATCAAAATATTATTTAAAGGAGAAATAAATGCAAGTAATAGTTTATAGTATAATAATATTTATAATTGGAATATGTTTTGGATCATTTTTTAATGTAATTGGATATAGATTACCCAATAATAAATCTATCATATTTCCACCATCCTCATGTCCAAATTGTAATAATAAATTAAGTAAATTAGAACTAATACCAATATTTTCATATATATTTCAAAAAGGAAGATGTAAACATTGTAAAAATAAAATATCTGTTTTATATCCTATTTTCGAATTCTTAACAGGAGTACTATTTGTAATTTGTTATTTATCATTTAAAGATATATTTCCGGAAGCACTAAATATAATATATGGATTATTATTTGTTTCTTCAATGATAATAATAATGATATCAGATATTAGATATATGATTATCCCAGATGAAGTAATAATATTTTTTTCAATAACACTAGTTGTTTTAAAATTATTTATTTTATATAAATTAGAAAATATATATTCCATAATAGATTTAGGATATGAACTAATATTTATATTAAAAGATGGAATAATAATGTTTATTATAATGTATTTAGTAAGATTACTTGGTAATGTTATATTTAAACAAGAGTCAATGGGTGGAGGAGACATAAAAATGATGACATATGTATCATTACTATTGGGGTATAAGTTATCCATAGTTATAATATTTTTAGCATCATTCTTGGCATTACCTATATCTATAATAAATGTATATAAAAAAAATGAACACATGCTTCCGTTTGGACCATATCTCGCAGTTTCATCACTTATTTTATTTTTGACCAGGATAGATTTTAATTCTATATTAAATTTGTTACATTAAAAAATCAGTTTAAAATACAAACTGATTTTTATATATTAACATTTTCATTTTTATTTACTATAATATCTTCTACATCTAATTCTATTAACTTTATAATTTCATCGAAGGTAGTTAATCCTTGCGCAACTTTTATAAGTCCATCTTGAAGTAGTGTATTCACACTTGAATTATAAACTAATTTCTTTAATTCTTCCTTCTTTATATTAT
>CAPQQE010000107.1:0-605 GCA_948687865.1 uncultured Bacilli bacterium | reverse complement strand
TGGATATAGCGCTTTTTATATCATCATTAATTAGTAATACTTCATGTATTGCTATCCTTCCATGATATCCATTCATACAATGTTCACAGCCATCTCCCGCTATGAACATCTCGTTTATATCTACATTCAAATTCTTTTTAAATACATGTTTTTGATATATGTTAGTACTAATTTTTTTTCTACAATGAGGACATAATTTTCTAGCAAGTTTTTGTGATATTATTCCAGATAATGATGCCGCAAGTAAATATCTTTCAACATCCATATCAAGTAATCTTTCAATAGTACTAAGTGAATCATTAGTATGAAGGGTAGATAATACTAAATGTCCTGTAATAGATGCTCTTACAGCTATAGTTGCAGTTTCATCATCACGTATTTCACCAATCATAATTATATTAGGATCTTGTCTTAATATAGATCTAAGTACATTTGCAAATGTTAATCCTATTTCACTATTTACTTGAACCTGATTAATACCAGGTAAATCCATCTCAACAGGATCTTCAACTGTAATAATATTTGATTCCTCTTTATTTAATCTTTGAAGAATAGAATATACAGTAGTAGATTTACCAGTACCAGTAGCGCCAGTTACTAATATA
>CAPQQE010000106.1 GCA_948687865.1 uncultured Bacilli bacterium | reverse complement strand
TCTATTAAATATTGCACTCCTTTATATGATTCCTTTAATCCCAAATATTGAAGTTCTTTTTTTACTTTATCCGTAATTATTTTTTTATCATCTGCACTTAATTCTGCTTTTTTTTCATGAAGGTGCAATATATATGTATTATTAACCAATTTCAAAATATCGTTAAATTTTCTTGTATTTACTATATAATTACATCTTTTTTCACATATCTCATTTTTTCTAATCTTAAATATTTTTTTATAGTATTATTTAACATTAGAATATTTAATGAATCTTTTGGAACTTGAATTATAATTATATCAATTGAAAAATTCAACATCACATTCTCCAATTCATTTACATTCTTTACTATATTTACTACTTTTATATTATCGTTTTTTGAATGAAAGAAATTCATTAATGCCACACTATATTTTAAATTTTCTCCAACTATTACAATATTCATAAATAATTTCTCCCGATTCAAATTTTATTACTATTACTTATTATAATACTTTTCTATACTTTTTTCAAATTTCTATCTTTTCTATCTTTTACACCTTTTATATCTTTTTATGACAATTATTATAAAAACATATACAATGAAATTGCTAATAGAAATATTAGTAATTTCATAATAAGGAGGAATAATTATGAAAGAAGAAAGTAAATTTACAAAAGTGGCTCATTTCGATGGAGAAAGTGTAACAATTAAAAAATATGATACTTCAATTCTATCACCAGAAAATGCTTTCAAGCCACATCCACCAATAAAGCCTCTTACAAACAATGGAATAATTGGAACTGACGACAGAGAAATTTTGAAAAATTTTTTTACTTATCCAAATAGTACTATCTGTTGGCTTTTTTCAATTTTTCCAGATGGTACGGAAGACCAACAAGTTGGATCTGGCGTAATGATGGGCAAAAACACTGTACTTACATGTGCACATAACTTATATTCTCGCAAATTTAAAACATTTGCAAGAGATGTAAAAATAGTTCCTGCAGCTTATAGTGGATATCTGCCTAATCCTAATTTCACACCATTTGGAGTTGCTTTTAAAGAGGATGTCTGGATTTCTGATGAATATAGGGACAGTACAATCAGCAATTTAGCTGCCTCAAACTATGATTGGGGTGTAATAAAACTAACAGAAGCTTTAGGTGATTCAACTGGTTTTTGTGATCCGTATACTACAAATGAAAATTTACTTAATAGAAATGTTATTTCAAAAGGTTATCCAAACCCCGATGGAACTCGCCCTATAGTGGCATACGAAGCAACAGGAAAAATAACAAAAGTAAATCCTTTAAGCTATGAAACTACAATTGATATGGAACAAGGACAGAGTGGTTCTCCTATATTTTTAGAAAGCAATCAAACAAATATTATAGGAATTCTTACTGCTATATTAAATGACAAAAATGCTAATAAAGGTATAAGAATTACTCCAGATTTATACTCTACTTTAGTTAAAATAAGATTTGAAGCAGAAGGTAAAGCATAAATACAATAAAAAAGTAGTAATTTTACATTGCTACTTTTTTTATTGTATTTTTATTACATAATAATCTTTGCAACTAAAATCCTTTGGATTTGTTGGAGTAATTACAACTTCACGAAATGGCACACGTATGAACCTTATTTTTACTATATCACCAACTTTTAAATTTTGTTTTGTATATATATAATACCTTCCAGAATAAGAAGCATTTGTTTTACTAACTTCTACCACAATTAATCCAGGTTTTACAACTCTAGTTACTGGTCCAATAATGTAGCTTCGGTTAATTGTAAAAAAAAGTACAATCGCTACTAATATAAAAATTATTATATATATAATTTTCTTATTTTTCATTCGCACCTCATATCTTTATAATATTCTTCAATTCAATACATTTATATCACAGCTAATATTATATTTCAATATATATTATGTTTTTCTACTTTCTATCATAAAAAACGGATAGTTTTATATCCGTTTTTATAAAATATTATTATTTTTTAAATATTTTGAATCTCCTTTAATAAATCTTTTGTTGAAGTAACTTCGCCATCTTCTATGTTTTTAAATGCTTTCTCTGCTTTTACTCTTAAATATAAAGTTTGACTTTTTATAATAATATGTTATAATTATAATAAAGATAGGAAATGAAGCCACAGAAATGTGTGCTACCTAATTGTTAGATAAAACACCACATAGCTCGGCGAAAGCGTATGTGGTGTTTTTTATTTGCTCAAAATAATAACTATTGTTACAATTAAGGCAAATGCTATAATAGTCATTCCTACAAAACCGTAGAAAAGTAAGTATATTATTAATAACATAACTTGTTCTATCATATAGCACCACCTCCAGTCTCACAGTTAAACCTGTGTATGTAAAGTGGTAACACCCATACTGCTTTGATTTCATTTCCTATGTTATTTACTATACAACATTTTTTGACCATTTACAAGCGAACATATAAATTTTATATAAATACACTAATAAAGCCAAGTATAACTATTTTTGCATAAAAAAATAAGGAACTACTTATTGTTCCTTATTTAATCAATTACTATATAAACATACTAACAGCGCCAAGTACAACTAAAATTATACCACAAATTCTAACACCCATCTCTGATTTTATTTTAGATTTTTCACGCTCTGTAATCTTTTTTGGAGCTATAATCATAGGAAGACCTATAATAATAACCATTGCACCAAATAATAAATCTACCATAAATATCCCCCTCCTTTTTCTATCGAAATTATATCATATCTACAAAAAAAATCAAGATTAGACAACCTTGATTTTAAATATATTATAAAAAAGGTTCAACAACTTTAGTTGGGGTGTAAAAAACTCCAACTATTTTTTGCATAAAAAAACACAGATACGTTTGTATCCGTGCAATTAAATATTTTTTTCATCGGCTAATATCTTCTTTAACTCTGCTTTTAACTCTAAAATATCATTCTTCAATATATACCATATACTTTTTAAGTTTATGCCTTCATAATCATGTATTATTCTATTTCTTAATCCTTTTATCATATTCCATTCTATATTAGTATATTTGTTCTTTGTTTCATTAGAAACATTTTTAACTAGTTCTCCAATTTGACTTATATTAAATACTGTGGCATCTACTGTTTTATTATCTTTTATGAACTCTTCATAAGTATAACCTTCAACATATTTAACTGATTTTTCTATATATTCAATCATTTTTTGTAATGACTTTATTTCTTTATTTTGCATATACCAATACTCCTGTTCTTTTTATTTCATTATCTATTACTGAATTCTCTATTATTTCTGATTTTTCAAATGCATCTACTTCTTTACCTAATTTCTCCTCAATTTGAGTTATCAAGCTATATAATTTGAAGCCTATTAAAGTTTCTCTTGTATCTATAACTAAATCTATATCACTAACTTTTGTTGCTGTACTATTCGCATAAGAACCAAATAATGTTACACTATACACAGGCATTGTATCTAAAATTTCTTTTAATATCTGTTTAATCTCTTCAATAGAATAAACCTTCTCACTCATATTTATTCAACCTTTCTTTTATTGTCTCTATAAAGAGTATACTATATTTATTTTAAATATTCAAGTTCTATAATTTAGTTGGCATAAAAAAACACAGATAGATTTATATCCGTGTTTTAGTGGAGCCACTTTCCAGTTTAAATGGCGTGAACTCCTTTAAACTCCAAGTCTTTATTTTAAAAATGAAGACAATTTTGGACATTTTTTTATTTATTCAATATTTTCATTATTTAGTATATCACTTTTTTTAATAATTTTCCACAATTTTTATAAAAAAGGGGTGTTGGGGAAATTCCCCAACCACACGGAAACTCTGCTGAGTTTCTAGTGTGTTAGAAACTTGAAGTGACCCACAAAAGTTGGACAAGTTCTATGCTACATTAGGGTAATATTCCATTCTGTACTGAATTGGACTTTTACCATTTAGCTTTAACTTAATTCTACTATTATTGTAGTAATAAATATAATCATCAAGTTCTTGCTTGAATTGATTTATACTTTCAAATTCTTTTGCATAAAAGAATTCGGATTTTAATATACTAAAGAAATTTTCGGCACATGCATTATCTAAGCAGTTGCCTTTTCTAGACATGCTTTGTATTATTCCTTTATTTTTTAATATATTTTGATAACGTTCTAATTGATATTGCCAACCTTGGTCTGAATGTAATATTAAATTTGAATTGTCTGGAATTCGTTCAAACGCTTTGTCTAACATATCTTCAATTTGTTTGAAGAAAGGTCTTTCTGAGAGATTATAACTTACAACTTCACCATTATATAAATCTATAATTGGTGATAAATAAAATCTTCTATTTAACAAAGCAAATTGTGTAATATCTGTAACCCATTTTTCATTTGGTTTATTTGCTTTGAAATTACGATTTAAAAGATTTTTAGCAACAAGACCAAAATTGCCTTTATATGAACGATACTTTCTAATTTTAACAAAAGATTGTATCTTAAGCTCTTTCATAAGCTTATATACTGTTTTTCTGTTAAGTTTATAACCTCTATTATAAAGTTCTAAAGTTACTCTACGATAGCCATATCTACCTTTATTTGAATGATAAATTTGCTTAATAACATCTTTTATTTCTGCATATTTAT
>CAPQQE010000105.1 GCA_948687865.1 uncultured Bacilli bacterium | reverse complement strand
TAAATGAAAGTACATTACAAAAAAATTTAAACTAAATAAAAGAAACTCTCTTTTAACTGATAATGTAGAAAGGAGATAATTATGAAAAAGATACTAACTATCATAATTTTAATATTATTTTTATCTGGTTGTTATAACTATAAAGAGTTAAATGAAATATCCATTATAAGTTCTATATCAATTGATAAAAAGGATGATGAATATTTAGTGGGAGCACAAATAATGAATGCTAAACAAGATGAAGAAAGTGATAGTAGTCAAGTTATAGTATATACTGAAAAAGGAAAAACAATTAACGAGGCACTAAGGAAAATGACACTTAAATCACCTAATAAATTATATGGAGGTCACTTAAGTAAACTAGTAGTATCTGAAGAAATAGCAAAAGAAGGTTTAATAAATGTAATAGATGTATTTCAAAGATTAACTGAAATAAGAAACGAATTTACTATTACTGTTGCAAAAGGTATAGAAGCAAACAAGGTTATTAAAATTATGACTGCACCAGAAGGCGTTCCAGCAGAATATGTTAAAACTTCTCTTCAATCCGCTGACCTATCAAGCGCTCTTACATATTCAACAAAATTAGATGAATTTACATCTTTATACTTAAAAAAAGGTATTGATCCTGTAATCGCAGTTGTTGAAGTTAAAAACTATAAAAAAGATGGAACAACGACTGACAACACAATGACTACTGATCCTATTACTAAAATAGTTTTAGGAAATGTATCAATTACAACTGAAGGAAAATTAGAAAGATTTTTAAATAAAAAGGAAACTATTGGATATAATTTTATAAGAAATCAAGTACAAGAAATGATAATACCTGTTAAATGTGATGATAAGTATTATTCTTCAATATCTGTATTAGATAATAAAACTAAAACTGATGTAAAGAAATTAAATAATAAATATAAAATAGAGTTAAATATTGAAGCAAAAGCCATAATAGCAGAATACAATTGTAGTAAGAAATTATCAGACATAAAAAATATTGTAGAACTTGAAAAAAGTGCGGAAAAGGAAATAAAAAAATATATAAATAGCGCTATTAAAGTTAGTGATGAAACTAAGAGTAAATTTCTAGGTTTTGAAAGACAGATTTATCTTGATTATCCAAAATATAATAATGAAGATTATGAAGTGAAAGTTAATGTAAATGTAAATCTAAGTAGAAAAGGAGAATTAAGAAATTCAGCTAAAGGAGTCAAAAATAATGAATAATAAAATTGGTAATAAAAGTTTTTCTAGTTTAATATTTCTAATATCACAATCAATGTTTTTAGGAGTTGGTTTTACCCAAATTCTAAACTCTAGTAGACAAAATACTCCAAGTGCTATTATTATTGGGACTATAATTGGTATGTTTGTCTTATATTTGTTTTTAAAAGTATTTAATTATGAAAAAGATTTAACTATTTTTGAAAAGATTGAAAAACTATATGGTAAGATTTTAGGTAATATAATAAATATATTGTTAGTAATATTATTTTCATTTTATTTTATATACACATTATGGAGTATTCAAATATATATACAAAATAAATATTTAGATAAAACACCTAGCATAATAATATTATTATTATTTCTTATACCTGTTGTTTATTCTGTAAATAAGAATATTAAAACTATTTCTAAAGTATCATTTATATTATTTATTATCTCTTTAGTAGAAATTATTCTTTCTATATTTGGACTAACTAGTTTACTAGAAATAGATAATTTAAAACCATTCTTTGAGTTACCATTTTCTACAATACTAAAAAATTCGTTATATTTTGTAGCATACTTTTTAACTCCAGTATTCTTAAGTCTTACAATACCAAAGAATCAAATGGATAATCCAAAAAAATTAGATAAATATATATATATCTTTTACATTCTAGGATGTATTAATTTTATACTATTATTTATTTTTATTATAGGTATATTTGGTATAGAACTTTCTTCATTATTTTATTATCCTGAATTTACACTTGTGAAAAAGATAAATTATTTTGATTTTATAGAACACGTTGAAAATATATTATCAACTCAGTGGTTATTTAGTTTATTTATGAGTGCTGTTATGAGTTTATTATTTATTTATAATATTATCCCTTTTTGTATCTATGAGTCTATTTAAAAATACTACTATAGGATATAATATTGTTAAAAATTATTATGTATGGATTTATTCTGTGCCTATATTTATACTTGTAATTATTAGTATAATAATAATTAAATTAAAAAAGAATAAAAATTAATTTATTCTTTATTTCTTTTATAATGAAACATATATTGTATTATAAGTCCTGTATAATCACTATATTTTTCTTTAGTAAATTTTTTTATATTCTCTACACCTTCTATATTATAGGTGTCTTTCATATATTTTTTTACCCAAGTATCTATTGGAAATACATCTAATCTAGAATATGAAAATAGTAATATACAAGATGATACTTTCTCTCCTATTCCGCTATTTGTCATTAAATATTTCATTGCTTCTTCTGAATTCATATTATTTATATCATTAATACTAAATTCCTCATTATTTATCTTTTGTACAAATTCATATATATATTTGTCTCTAAAGCCTACTTTTAAACTTCTATATTCTTCCTTTGATACATTTTTTAAATCTTTATAACTTGGAAACAAAAAGTAATCTTTATCCTCAAATGATACTTTTTTTCCGTATTTTTCTGCGATATTATTAACAGCATTTCTAATTTGAGGGACACCATTATTCGCAGAAATTATGTAACTAATTATACACTCAAAAGCACTTTGATTTATTATTTTAAAGCCATCACAAAAATTATATATCTCCCTTATATTATCATCTAAATCAATATTCTTAACAAAATCATTATAATTTCTATCTAAATCAAAATATTTTCTAACTACATTTTCTAAATTATCTTCTATACTCGATTTAACATATAGATTATTATCTTTTTGAAATATATTTATAACCCTATCTTCTAATACTACTGTATAGGAATTATCTTCTTCAATAGTATATCTAAATATTTGACCACATGTTATTGTATCTTTTAAATTAATATTAACATCTTTTATTTCAAGCATAACTGCACCTCATTTAATATTTTATCATAAAATGAATAGTTTTTAAAATATTGTAAATACTAGAAAGGAAGGAGATTAAAATTATGTCATGTAAAGATAAAAGAAAAATAGTATGTGAATGCTGTAAATGTGAAAAAGATGATAATGATAATATTAGAGTAACATGCTCTAACTGTAATGATGGAGATGATATTATTATTACGTGTGAATCTTGTTCATTAACTGAAGATAAAGATAATAAAAACATAATACTTAAAAATTGTTCATGTGATGGATCAAACGAAGACTCTATTTACATTACATGTACAGAATATGAAGAAGATTTAGATTAATTTTAAATCTTTTTATTTACAAGAAAAAATACGTATTGTATAATTTTTAGAGTAAAGGAGTGTAAAGATGGAAATTCTAATATTATGTATAAAAATATTTTTTGGAAGATTAATAGATGTTACATTATCAACAATGGTGTCTATTTATGTAATTAAAGGACAAAGATTAAAAGCTACTATTTTAGGGTTTATAGATGTATTTATTTGGTTCATAGTCGTTAGAGAAGCATTAAACACAACTCTTGATAGTATATGGATTGCTATTTGTTATGCAGGTGGTTATGCTGCTGGTACATTTTGTGGTAGTTTAATTTCACAGTTAACTAACAAAGGAACAGTAAGTGTACAAATAATTACAAAGGATAAAATGAAGAAAGTAACAAAAGCAATTGTTGAATCTGGTTTTACTGCATCTATAACTGAATGTAAAGGTTTATATAATGGTGAAAAAAGTTATATGATTTATGCCCAAATTGAGATAAAAAGATTAAAAGAATTTAAAGAACTTATAACTAAAACTGATAATAATGCATTTATTACAGTTACGGAAAGCAAAGAGATGCTAAATGGTTATTTAGCAAGATAAAAATACTTCATTTGAAGTATTTTTTATTCTATAATTTGACTTAATATAGTTATTAATATGCCAATTATTATACATAATAATGATAATAATTTATTTTTACTATGAAGAATATGTGGAAGTAATTCAAATAATATTATATAAATAAGCATACCTAATGTTAAACATATTAATATTCCTATTACAAATTCACTTAATAATGAACTAATAAGTAACATAAGTACTCCACCAATAAATGTTGATAATACGGATATAGAAATTAAAGTTATTTTTTTACCTTTACTTTCTCCTCTTAATGTTGAATATATAATCATTCCCATTGGAATATTATGAAGCCCAACACCAAGTGCTACTAAAAATCCTATATTTTGTGATTCAGTGATAATATTATAAATTGCCATACCTTCAATTATATTATGTAGTACAATCGCAACTGTTGAAACAATTCCAATATGTAATAAATTTTCATTTGTACATTCATGTGATAAAGTATGCTCATGATCATGTTCCGGTATAAATATATCTAACACTTTTAATAATACTATTCCTAGTATAACAAAAATAATGGATATATATTCCTTTCCTTTAAATATTTCATTTACTTCTGGTATTAAATCAGTAATAACCAATAATGTCATTGTTCCAAGAGCAACTGAAATTGA
>CAPQQE010000104.1 GCA_948687865.1 uncultured Bacilli bacterium | reverse complement strand
CATTCCTCCTTTCTTTTTGATGAGTTTTACATCAAAACCGCAATTAGTGTAACATTATAAAATGAGTTTGTCAACATAGTAATTACAATTTTGTTGATTTTTACAACAATATATGCTATACTTTATTTAACAAACGAAAAAGAGGTGTATCAAAATGGCTAAGAAAAATACTACTGAACTCGGAAAAGCGATTAGTGAAGCAAGAGAAAAATTAGGAATATCACAAAGAGAACTCGCTCGTAAATCAAATATGGATTGTGCTGAGGTATCAAGAATAGAGGCTGGCAAAAGATTAAAACCTAACATTTTATATTTAAAAGGTATTGCCGAAACTCTTGGACTTAGTTTAGTTAAACTTATGAAACTTGCTGGGTATGATGATGTTGATATAAATTGGGGAAAAGATTTATCAAGTAAAAGGTCTACAACTGATTATCAAGAACAAATCAAATCTTATGAACAATTTTATTTTGATATTTTAGAAGAATTAGAAACAAGAAGAAAAACTGACTTTGCCATTAAAGGTGGAATCGCTGATTTAATTGATAAATTGGAACTTGCTAAAATTGAAAAGAAAGAAATTTCAAATGATGAAATATTAGATAGATTAAAAGAACTAATACCTATGATTAGACCTAACCTAGAAAAACTAGATAAAGAAAAATACCCTAAATTTGATAGAGGGTTATTACCTAAAACGGAAATAAAATCTACTACAAAATTAAATACTCTAACAGGAAAATTTATAAATGAAGAAAAATAAAATTACGAACACGTTTTGTTTTTACGTTAGTAAAAATGAAAGTGGGAAAAGTAATTTTATTCATCCTTACTTTTGATTTATCAAAAGAAAAAATAACTCTTTTGCTTCAGTCGTTAGACTTTAACATTAGAGTTATTTTTATAAAAAAGGCTACTTCGTCTTGTTTGCTTTAGCAAATAAGTTTGTAGTCTTTTTGCTTTTTATTTAAACTAGATTTAAATAAAAAGGCAACAATATTACATTGCGAAACTTTGTAATATGTTGCTTAAATGGGGTTTCAAAAGGGATCTCCCTTTGCACACATCGTTATTGGCTCTGCCAATATCGTAGTGTGTTACTAAAATGTCATTTTAGTCATTTATGAAAATCTATTAGTTGTAAAAATCATTTATAATTATCATTATAATATTTTAGTTATAATCTTATATAATTAGTATAAATTTTCATAAACTCTGAATGTGTTTCAATAACTATTTCATAAGTATTAGAGCCAATTTGAATAATTAAGCCATCCTTTGCCTCCTGAATAGATGTAACCTTATCATGTGGTTTATCAAAACTAACATTTTGTGATGAATAAATTAATCTCTTTGTTGTTAAATATAGCGTACCAAAATATTTGGTCCTTTGAGTCTCCCTAATAGCTCGACTACCACTAGCACCAGTTCTATATGAAATACCTTTTGCTATTCTTATGCTTATACCATTATTTTTCCCTGTATACCCAGTGGTAATAGTCTTATCTTTAAATGTATAACCTTTATCCATATAACAACAAAAATCATCTTGTTCAAGATTTAAATTTGGAGTATTGATGCAAGGCAAATCTCCATCATTTATTTGTTTAATAACATCATAGCTCATCAATGAACCAAATCCACCTATATGAAACAAGTCTTTACAAGAAGTTATAACATCTTTAAACCATCCTATAAAAAATATTCCTCCAGTAAACAAATATAGCAATCCCATACCAAATTCGCCATTAATAAACTTATGAAGCCCAAAAGGTCCACCAAATAAAACAATAAAAAAATCTCTTAGTTTTTTCATTAAATACACCTCATTACTATTTACTTTTTTCTTTCAACAAAGCAATTAAATCTTGTTTCATACCAGCAAAATTATCAATAATTTTATTTAGTTTATCTTCAATTCCATCAATAAGAAATTCTGTTAATTTTCCATTTTTGTATGCAATTAGTCTTTCCCCAATAATATGATAACTCCAACTACCACCATTATTTTTAACAGCAAAGCCAATTGGAAGTTTATCTTGTCTCATACCAATAGATATAAACATGGGAGATACTCCTAAATAATCACCTGCAATCTTACAAGTAACTTTTTTCATATTTCTTATATCATCATCTGAATATTTTTGCATACAATCACCTTATAATTGTTTTAAGAAATCATCTTCGCTGATTATTTCAATATCTTTACCTTTTTCTTTTAATTCCATAGCTTTTTGAACTTTACCGCCATAATTTCCAAATTTCCATGCATCGCTTCCAGATCCACCAACTATTAAATAATTTGTTTTTGAAGTAACACCTTTTCCACAAATACCGCCTTTTTGATTAATCTTTTCTTCAATACTATCTTTAGAGCCAAAATTAAATGTACCAGTTAAACAGAATATTTTGTCTTGAAAATTCAGACTAACATTTATTTTTTCTTCTTTTATAGGGTTTATAAAATCATTAAAAGCTTGCATTAATTCATCATATTCATTTGTAGATACTGCACCATCTTCTAACACATCTTTTACGATAGAATAAATTTTATCAAAAGGATAATTGCCAATTAATTGTGTATTACTATCTAACCATTCATTCAATTCATTAATCTCATCTAATTCAATTTTATTATCAGTCATTATAGATTCAATAATTCTTTTTAAATTTTGTAATCCCTTTGTATCGTCACTATAAACTATTTTCATGCCTGTAGAGTGATTTCTACTTTCAGTGTAATTATAATCTTCAATATCATTTTCATCCAAATCATATTTATTATTTAGGTATTTAAATATTTCAAGACTAGCTATAGTATCACATAAAGCATTGTGATGTTGTTCTAAATCTATATTGAGATAATCACATACTTGATCTAATTTATAATGACTTATATCTAAATATTTTTGCGATAATTTTTGCGTGCATATAACTTTTAAGGTAGGTAAAGTAATATTATATTTCATTAAGGCTTTGGAAATGACACTTAAATCATATTTTATGGCATGACCAATGATAATACTATTTACTAGTATATCTTTATTATTTTCCCAAAATTTATCAAAAGTAATAGCATCTTTTACCATATTAGGTGTTATTTTATTAACTCTCATATTAATATCATCAAACCTATCTTCTGGATTTATTAATGTATATTTTTTATTTATAATGTTTCCATCTTTAACCTGTATAAATGCTATGGAACAAATGGAATCAGCTTTAGTATTTGGATTTTCAATATCCAATACCACATAATCCTCTAGTTTAATACCTGTTTTAACCATACTATAATTCACTCCTCTCAATTTATATAAAAGTATACCTTGGATCTTTTTTCATTTTTTCTATTTCCTCATCTGTATAAAACCAATCTGAAGTATCAATTCCTCTTTTTTCACAACTTCTTGCTATTTCATTAATTGTGTCATAAATTTTTCTTAATTGTTTTCTTTTTTGTGCAACAGTCATTTGAGGAATATGTACAATAACAGTTGAATTACCAAATTTGTAAACTTTTTCTTCTTTTTCTTGAATTATATCATCATCTTTCATAAAAAGAACACTCCCTATATACAAGATTATACCATAAAACATCCCTTAATTATGGCCGAATATAAAAATTAATAATCTAAACTTAAAAAATTACAGAAAGAATTAAATAGTTTTATCCTTTTAAGTTTTTTTATTAGTAGAAATAATATAACCATTTCTATAACTAACATAATAATTGCTACCTCTATCGCCATACCTGGACTAACAATAGTTAAAGCAAAATCTTTTGGAATATTTAAAAATTCACAATAACTAATCCCAACATTATAATTAAAAAGAATTAGAAAGAATAATCCTAAAAAAATCAATGTTAATAAAAATGCTTTTAAACAAATTAGACAAATATCTCTAAAACTTAAATACATAATCATTCTCCTCTCAAAAAAATTATATCATTATTTTGGTATATATTCCATACTTTTGGTATCAAAAACTATTTTAATGGGAAAATTAAAATGGTGATTGACTATGTTAGATAATAATTTGAAATATGCAAGAGAAGATTTAGAAATGACACAAGAGGAATTAGGTTATGTATTTGGTGTTAAAAAAGCAACTATATCGAATTGGGAAAATGGATACGATATAATTCCTTTAAATAAACTAATTAAATTCTGTAATCTATATGACTATTCTTTAGATTTTATTGTTGGATTTACTAGAGAAAATAAAATCTATCCTAAACTTGATAAAATAGATAAAGTTAAAATTGGTAAAAAACTTAAAGATTTACGAAAAAATCTAGGGTTAACGCAACAGGAAATTGCTAATGAATGTTCTATATCTCGTGCTACTTATTGTCATTACGAATTAGGTATGAATTTAGTATCAACACTAACTCTTTATACAATTTGTAAAAATCATAAAATATCAATGGATTCATTTTTAAGGCAACAAAAAAAGTGAGAATATGCTAACTAAATAACATATCTCACTTTTTTACATACCAATTTCAAAGTCATCTTTTTCTTTATCATTATAAGTTTCATCGCTTTTTAAATAACTAGGTACTCCTGCATAATCAAATAACTCATCTTCTTTAGTAGTACCTTTAGAAATATCATAAACATCATTTGTATTAAAGTCTTGATTATCATAATAGTCCTTTATTTCAGTAGTAGTAGCCTCTTTTGTAGGTTCAT
>CAPQQE010000103.1:812-4701 GCA_948687865.1 uncultured Bacilli bacterium | reverse complement strand
AAGCTAATGTATGCAACTGGTTTAAGAATAAGTGAAACTATTACTTTAGAATTTAAAAATATTGATACAGAAGAAGATATTGTCAGAGTGATGGGTAAGGGTTCAAAAGAAAGAATTGTTCCAATTAACGATTACGCACTAAAAGCTTTAAATAACTATATAAAAAATTATCGTCCACTTCTTATAAAAAATGAAACTAGTAATTATATATTCCTAAATAATCATGGAAAAATGCTAACAAGACAAGGAGTATTCAAAATGTTAAAGGCCGAATGTCTAAAAAAAGGCATCAAGAAAAATATTTCACCACATACTTTAAGACACACCTTTGCAACACATTTACTTGAAAATGGAGCAGATTTAAGGATTATTCAGGAATTACTTGGACATTCAGATATCCAAACAACCCAGATATATACTCATATAACAAATGAAGCATTACATCGCGAATATATAGAATATTTTCCAAGAAAATAAAAAGAGGATATTAAAATCATCCTCTTTCAAATTATTCATTATTAGAAGTTAATGAATCATGACAATTTGTAGACTTTTTAGCTTTATTTTGAGCTTTATTAGTCTTATTTGTTCTTTTACTTTTCATATTTTTTTACCTCCTGATATTATTATGTACCATTATTGAATTAATATAATAACTATGTTAAAATTATTTAAATAGTAGGAGGATATTTATGAAATTTAGAAATTTTTTCTATGCTTTCTTTCTTTTTAGTACGATGCTTTTAACAACATTTATCTTATATAATAACAAAAGTTATTCCTACGGGATTTCTAAACAAATAAGTGTTGAGAATGGAAAAAAAGTAATCGAATATGCTGA
This sequence comes from uncultured Bacilli bacterium, assembly GCA_948687865.1. The sequence continues at coordinate 3,860 of CAPQQE010000103.1, read as the reverse complement.
AATCGGTAATGATGGTCACATAAGTTTTGAAGATGCCCATAAATATTTTAATGTACCAATATATGAGCAAATGTACTATAATGGAGAAACTATTTATTTTGATAAAGGGCAAGAAACAGATTATCACACTTACATTAAAGGGACTGAAGCTGAAAGAGCCGATAATGACGCCCTTTTATATGGTAAAAATGCTTATCGAGTACATACAACAAAGGAGTTTATTCATGCTTTCGATGATATTTATCAAAATTTAAAAATAGGAGAATTTCATATTATTTTTTCTAAATATGAGCCAATTGATTTAAACCAAGTAAAATCTTACTACGATGAACACTACGGTGTAAAAAATGTACATCAAAACTATTATACCTATCAAGAAAAAGGTCTATGGGAACCAGATAGATTTAGCTTCGATATATCAAATGTTAATCGTAACGGAGAGCTAGTTTTAAGTACAATAAATATTCGCCTTTCAGGAAATGAAAGAGTCATATTAGAGGATTTTGTAAATAAACTTATACCATATCTAAATAAAGGAACGGATTATGAAAAAATTCTTGCAGCCTATACATATATGATAAATACAAGCTATTATTTTGTGGATAATGGTTTCACTAATGATTTTTTAGCATCCTATACATCAGCATATGACTCTTTAATAACTAAAGGAACAAATTGTATCTAATGGACAAAATGGGTATTGAATCTTATATTGTTGACCAAGTTACACAAGTTAATGAAGTTGAACATATTTTTGAATCTGTTCATACATATAACGTAGTAAAACTTGAAAACAAATTCTATAAAGTAGATTTAACCGGTAAGTCTTTCTTAACAGCCATAAATAATAATGAACTTTATGATAATGCCTTAAATATATCCAGTACAAATTATATGGGTAATAAAAATATAAATATTGATTATGATAGTATTAATAAGATACTTTCCTCTAGTAAAAGTATAAAAACAACTACTACAAAAAGAGTAGAAGGTACAACAACTATCAAAAATTATCCCTATACTATGCCAAAGGATAACAATAGGAAAGATACAACTAACATAGTAAAAACATCCATAGTAACAACCAAAGATGAATCAGGTAACACAGTGACTGTACCAGTTGAGATAAGTGAATCTGGGGAAATAATTACTAATTCAAGGGGAAAATATGAAATCATTACAGAAAACACAACTAAAGAAAAAGAAAAAAACAAAGAGAAAACAAGAATTAATTATAATTACATATTAATCCCGTTATTAATACTTGGACTAATAACACTTTTTATATTATCAATAAAAGATAAGAAAAAGAAAAAAGAAGAGCAAAAGAAGGAATAAAAATCTTCCTTTTTTTATATAATTAAGTATGAATATACAAATATCATTATTATTATCAATTTTAGCGGGCTTAGGAACACTTTTAGGTTCTATACTCATATTTATACCAAAATTAAATAAACGAGATTATATTCCTTTATTTTTATCTATATCAGCAACAATAATGTTATCATTTTCAATCTTCGATTTAATTCCCGAAAGTGTCTTTTATATAACAAGCAATAAAACAACTGGTAAAAGTATACTTTTAATAGTAATACCTTTTTTATTAGGAGTATTTGTAATAAAAGCTTTGGATAAATCTTATAAAGAAAATAATAATCTAAAGAAAATAGGCATACTCTCGTTCATCAGCTTAGCTATTCATAACTTTCCTGAAGGAATTGCGACATTTCTCTCATCTATGGTAAACATTCGTTTAGGAATAAGTTTGTCTATCGGGATAATGCTTCACAATATTCCTGAAGGAATTTGTATAAGCCTTCCTTTATATCAAGCTACCAAAAGTAAGAAAAAGGTTCTAATAACAACTTTTATTGCTTCAATTGCTGAACCCTTAGGTGCCATCATTTCCTATTTATTTTTAAAAAACTATATAAATAATTTAACCATTAGTGTGACACTTTTATTTGTTGCAGGACTTATGATTACTTTAAGTATAAATAACATCTATAAAGAGGTAATCGGCAATAAATATATGGGTGTGGGAATACTAATTGGTCTTGTAATAAGTGGAATCGCTCTTTTAGTATAATTGAACTCTTGAATAAAAATAACATTTGTAATAATATATATAAAAAAAGGAGCACAAGTGATGAAAACATTAAAAAAAGTATACGAAATAAGCGAAGGAAAAATCACATTATCATTTGATTATGAAGGAGAAGATATTGATCCATTAACTAAAGAAAAATATCTCTCTCTTAAAATTGATACAGGTTATATGTCATATGAAATTATCTTTGAAGATAAAATCTTGAAATTATATAGCAAAAGAACTGGTATAACCCCAAGTTGTGACATTGAAACTAGATATAAAAAGAATGTTTTTTATAGTACTAAAATCATTGGTGAAAACATCGATTCTGTAGTATTATCAACTAAAAAACTTGACGAAAGAGGAACTAAACTAGATATTTATAACGAAAGAGTAGTTGATGAAATACGAAATATTCAAAATATGAAAACTAATCTAAAAGATGATATAGACTTGATGTCTTATTATAAAGCTTTTTATGGTTGTGATGCAGACATGACGTTAGAGGATTCAGAAATAAAACTCCAAATAATGATGTTTATCTTACATGCTTTTGGGATAATTGATAATTTATATCAATTTGAAATAAATCAAACAGGTTATGAATATATGTGTATGTCATTTGAAAAAGCGTTCCTACCTTGCTCGCATGAAATAGAAGAAATAAAGAATCGTTTAAGTTATATTAAAGATCTAAACACTAATGATGTTGATATAAAAAATCGTGAAAAAGTTCTGATCATTAGTGAGCTTATTCGTGAAACTACTAATTTTGATATTGATAAACTGACCTATCTTGCCATAGTTCTATATATAGACAGATACGTAAAAGATGCAGAAATCGAAGAAAGAACTACTGGAAGAAAAAAAGCGAGAGAAAATGGTGAACTTATGCAAAAAGCTCTACATAAAAAATGGAGTGAAGAAAAAATTCAAGAAGCCAAAAATTTAAT
>CAPQQE010000103.1:0-802 GCA_948687865.1 uncultured Bacilli bacterium | reverse complement strand
ACTCTAAGTATAATAGGATTTGTTATATCCATATTCTCTGTTCTCTTTGGAACGATTATATGTTTAATTTCTCTTTCTCAGATTAAGCAAACTAAAGAGAAAGGGAAGGGGTTCGCAATTGCTGGCATAATAATTAACTTAGTTAAAATCATATCAATTATAATTATATTTGCACTCTTTATATTACTTCCTGGCAAAAGTGCAAACGAATACAAATGTAGTAAAGCTACCAACTGTACTTTAAACTCTGATGGAATTACAAAAACATGTATATTTGAAGAAGATGGAGTAGAGGAGTATATAACTTGTAATCAACCTAGCAAAAAAAGTATTGATAACTATGGAACAGAAGATAATGAAGATACTTTTGATTATGATAAAAATACAGAAGATTAAACAAGAATATTAGTTTACTCTTGTTTTTTTATTATAAATTAAAATATAAGTCCCCTACTAAAATTAAAAAAATAAAAGTAGGGGGGAAAGAGAAGATTAAACAGCCCCTATTTTAATAAATTAAAATAGATACATTATAGGTGTAAGAAAAATATATTATAATTTATAAAATTATTAGAATATGTATACCTCAAATGATAGAATAAATCGTTTAAATTTTATTAAATTAGTTTGCAACGAATCAGATATATAAATATTTATATTTACAATAAATAAATTATATAGAAAAATTTGGGGAGTTGTTATGAATAAGACGGTTAGTTCATCATTTAATTAAAAATATCCAACTTCATATAATATATATTATGTTAACTTCTATATTTCGGTTAATTAGATGGTAAGTTAT
>CAPQQE010000102.1 GCA_948687865.1 uncultured Bacilli bacterium | reverse complement strand
CATTATCTCCTTGAGATATAAATGGTAAACTAATTTGTGTACTAGTTACTCCACTTAAATCTTTTTTAGCTTTTTCTGCTGCATCTTTTATTCTTTGCATAGCCATTTTATCTTTAGATAAATCGACTCCATTTTCTTTCTTAAATTCTGATACTAAATAATCAGAAACCCTATTATCGAAGTCATCTCCACCTAATCTATTATTTCCTGATGTTGATTTAACTTCATATACTCCATCACCTAGTTCAAGTATTGATACATCAAATGTACCACCACCAAGATCGTATACAAGAATTGTATGTAAATCATCTTGTTTATCAGAACCATATGCAAGAGCTGCTGCTGTTGGTTCATTTATTATTCTCTCTACTTCAAGTCCTGCTATTTTACCTGCATTTTTTGTTGCCTGTCTTTCAGCATCATTAAAATATGCTGGAACAGTTATTACTGCTTTTGTAACTGTTTCACCTAAATAACTCTCAGCATCAGTTTTTAGTTTTTGAAGAATCATTGCTGATATTTCTTCTGGTGTGTAATCTTTTCCATTTGCCTTAACTTTTTTATCAGTTCCCATTAATCTTTTAACTGAATAAATTGTATCTGGATTTGTTACCATTTGCCTTTTAGCAGCATCTCCAACAATTATTTCATCACCTTTAAACGCTACTACTGATGGAGTTGTTCTATTTCCTTCAGCATTAGCTATAACTTTTGCCTCAGCACCTTCCATAACTGAAACACAACTATTTGTTGTTCCTAAATCAATACCTATTATTTTACTCATAAAAATCCTCTCCTTTATTTATTTACTTTTACCATTGCTGGTCTTATTACTTTATCTTTATATGTGTATCCTTTTTGCATTACACAAGTTATTATATTTGATTTTTTTTCCTTATCTTCATCTTGCATTACTGCCTGATGATAATTAGCATCAAACTCTTTATCTAAAGCATCTATTTCTTTTACTTCAAATTTTTCAAGTATATTAATTAAATTATTATAAATCATATCAATACCTTTTTTCTCATTTGATTCATCTTTAAAAGAAGTAAGTGCTCTTTCAAAATTATCAACTACTTGAAGAATTTCTAAAATTAATGATTCATTAGAATATTTAAGCATTCTACTATTTTCTTCATCTTTTCTTCTTAAAGTATTAATCATATCAGCGCTAATTCTCATATTTTTTTCTTTTAACTCAGTATTTTCTTTTACTAATGCTTCTATTTCTTCCTTTAATTTTCTTTTCTTTTTTTTCTTCCTTTACTTCAGTTTCTTTTATTATCTCTTCATTAGTTTTAGTTTCTTCCACTTAATCATCCTACCTTTCAATATTAGACTTTAAAAACTCTAATAAACTAACAACTCTATCATATTCCATTCTCTTAGGACCTACAATAGCAAGTGTTCCTTCTCTTCCCATGACATTATATTTAGTCTTAATAACAGTTAAATCTTCATCTATATTACTTTCACTACCAATATAAATATTTATACCACTATCATCTTCTTTAATAGCCGATACTATATTATCACTATCAAACTTATTGACCAAATTACGAATTTTATTCGCATCTTGTGAGAATTCATCTAATTCTAAGATTTTATTTTTTCCTCTCATTGTCATATCATTTGAGTCTTTAAAATCATTAAATGCATTATAAAATGCACTATAAAGCATTTCATGATGTTTAATATACTGATTTATTATAGGTTTTATTTCAAACTCTAATTTTTCAGACACTTCATTAATTGGTGTACCTACTATAAGTTTATTTATAAGTTCGACAATTTTATTTACTTCATCTAAGTTAGATCCATTAATATTTATTATTTTATTTTCAACATGACCTTTATCAGTTATTACTATGGCAGTTATATTTTCTTCATTTATTGGTATTGCTTCTACTTTTTTTAATTTACTATCAGAAGCATTATCTTTTAATATTACTGCTGTATAATTTGTCATCTCTGATATTATTTCAAGACTTTTAATAATTGCATCAGATAAAATAAGTGAATTATTTTGAAATATAGTTTGAAGTTTTAAAACATCTTCACCTGACATCTCTTTTGGTTTCATTAAATTATCTACATAATATCTATAACCTTTTTCTGAAGGTACTCTTCCTGATGAAACATGTGTTTTTTCAAGATATCCTAAGTTTTCTAACTCAGACATTTCACTTCTAACTGTTGCTGATGATACATTTAGTAAATCACATATTGACTTAGATCCAACTGGCTTTGGAGTTTTAATATACTCTTCAATTATTATTTTGAGTATATTATTTTGTCTCTCACTCAACATTATAGTCACCTCAATTCAAAGTGTACATTCTAATTATAACACTTATTTTAGCAATGTCAATACTTGAGTGCTAAAAACATTTTTCTTTACAAAAAAGTAATCAATTTTACTTGATTACTCAATACTATATTATAAGATAAAAAATAATGCATTATTTATGCATTAATCATGTTTTAATCTATCTTTATATATGGCTCAACTAAATTATATCCAAAGAAATAAAATAATAATCCAATTACTATGAGAGAAACTATCAATATAATTTGAATCTTAAAAATTTTATTATCATTATTTTTTTCTACAATCAATTTTTGCTTTTCTTCTTCTATTTCTTTTTCTTCATTTAAATCAAATAATCTATTTACATCTATTATTTCCCCTTCTTTTGGTTTTTCCTCTTCAAAATCTAATATTTCTTCACTTTCTTCTAAAACTTCAATATCTTCTTCTATCATTTCAAAATCTTCATTGTTATTCATTTTTATTCCCCTTTCTATACAAAATTAACTAATATATCATTAAGTACATAGAAATATTCTTCCTCTACATATATGTTATTGCCATCATCTATTATTAATTTTTTATTAAGTAAATCACATATATTATCTATAGAATATATATCAATACTATATTTTTTATAAAAATCACTTTTATTAATTCCATTAGTTTTTCTAAATCCTAATATTAATTCATATATTATTTTACTTTCTTTATCAATATTTTCTATTTTTCTATCATAATTATTGTTCATATATTTTCCTAAATTTTTAGTATTTGTATATCTTTTATTCTTTATATATGAAGATGCACCTAATCCAAAACCATAGTATTCTTCATTATTCCAATATGCCATATTATGTTTTGATTCAAAATCTTTTTTTGCATAATTACTTACTTCATATCTATTATATTTTTCTTTTAATTTACTATTTATTAGATTATACATATTACTATCTAATTCATCAGATATATATTTTGTATTATTTAAATATAATTTTGTATTTTTTTCTATTATAAGTGAATAACAAGATACATGGGTTACATCTAGTTTTAATATTTGATTCAAATCATCTTCTAAATCTTTTAAAGTTTGATTATTCATTCCATATATTAAATCAATACTTATATTATCAAAATATTTCTTTGCTAAATTTATTTTATCTGTTATATCATTACTTTTATAATTTCTACCTAAATATTTTAAAAATATATCATTAAACGTTTCAACACCTATACTTAATCTATTTACTCTATTTTTCTTTAACAACAGTAATTTTTCTTCATTAATATCATCAACATTAATTTCAAAAGTAAATTCATAGTTTTTACTTAATTTAAATATTTTTAAAATATCAAATAAATTATTTAACTCAGATATATCAAGTGACGAAGGAGTTCCACCACCAATGTAAAGTGTATCTAAAACCTCTTTTTTATATTCACTTATTATTTCATTAGAAAGAGAATTAATATATTTATCTATCCATTTTTTATTGTATAACAATTTACAAAAATCACAGTATGAACAGATATTCTTACAAAATGGAATATGTATATAAGCACTTTTTGCCATATATCTTTCCTCTATTCTAATAATTATAATATCATATTTTTTATTAAAATACTACTATTTTACTCTTCAGTACTTAACACTTTTAAAAATGCTTCTGGTGGTAATTCTACATTTCCAATCATTTTCATTTTTTTCTTACCTTCTTTTTGTTTTTCTAATAATTTTCTTTTTCTAGATATATCTCCACCATAACATTTAGCTAAAACATTTTTCTATTTGCTTTTATATCACATCTTGCTATTACCTTGTTATTAACGCATGCCTGAATAGGAACTTCAAACAATTGTCTTGGGATAATTTCTTTTAACTTTTGTGTAATTGCATTGCCTCTTTTATATGCAAAATCTTTATGAGTAATTATAGAAAATGCATCTACTACTTCCTTGTTAAGCATTATATCTACTTTAACTAAATCGCTCTCTTTGTTTCCAATAAATTCATAATCAAATGAGGCATAGCCTTTTGTATATGATTTTAATTTATCAAAAAAGTCATATACAATTTCAGATAATGGTAATTCATAATGTATATTTACTCTTGTGTCTATATAATCCATATTTATAAATATACCTCTTTTATTTTGACATAATTCCATAACTGAACCTATATATTCGCTTGGAACAAATATATTAGTTTTTATATAGGGTTCTTCTATTTTACTAATTAATTGTCTATCTGGTAAATTAGTAGGATTATCTACATTTATTATATCATTATTTGTTAGAGTTACTGTATATATTACTGAAGGAGATGTTAATATTATTTCAATATTAAATTCTCTTTCTATTCTTTCTTTTATTATATCCATATGAAGTAAACCTAAAAAACCACATCTAAATCCAAATCCTAATGCAATAGATGTTTCTGGTTCGTATTCTAAAGCTGCATCAT
>CAPQQE010000101.1:1197-4807 GCA_948687865.1 uncultured Bacilli bacterium | reverse complement strand
GTAGTAATTATTATTGAAAAACTACCACTTACACCCGGACAAATTTTATTTTTCACAAGACTTTTGGCATTAATTGTATTTGCTAAGCTAATATTCTCTGAACTTATATTTTCAAATGACACATCAAAATCATATTGCTTTTCAGCTTTTGGGTTATTTTCTTGTTCATTATCTATATTTAATTCCAGTATTGATAAATCTATATAATCATACAATTTAGCCAATGGTGAATCTTCTATATTGATAGGTCTGCATAATGCTAAACCTATTACAAAACCTAAAATAAAAAGCAATAATAGTAAAAACAAGTAAGAACTTTCAATTCTTACTTGCAACCAATATATTTCTCCATAATTATTTATAAATTCAATTTCATAATCTTTTTCTTTCTTTAATTTATATTCATTTTCAATTTCTATTTTCTCAATGATTTCGTCATCATCATCTCGTTCAATTAAATATGCCTTACCTTCAAATTTAATTTCTACTTCCCTATTATACTTGTTTATCTTATCATCAAGTTTTGGAATATCATCATTAAAATAAATTCCATAATACTTATCTTTATTTTTCATATTTAAAATCCCTTTTTTATTTTGTAGCTTGTACTGCTTCAACTCTGACTTGTACATTGCCATCTATATCTTCCACAATAGCTGGATTATTATGATATTTTATTTTTAACTGATAATCATCTGATTGTCTATTTAAACTTGATGAAGAAATTAAATCTGTTTTATTATTATTTAAGTTAATTGGTTGTCCATTTTTAGTCAAAATAAATTCTAAATCAGCTTTTGAATTATTAACTATCTCAATATAATAGTTCATATCTACTTCACTAACATCTAATCCATTATAATTCTTTACAGAAAAATTATATATTGTATCTTCTATTCCATCTATTTTTATATCACTTGCACCTTCTACATTTAGAATAGGTTTAGCAATCTCTGTAGAACTACTTGCATTTATATCTTTCTTATATTTTGAGAAAGTTTTGCCTCCTAAAAACAACCAACTTAATAATAAGATTATAATAATTAATATCACTATTAATATAATTTTTAATATTTTTTTCTTTGTTATATCCATTTTGATTCTCCTTTTACAATAAAATTAAAATTAAAAAAACTACTATAATTGTTATATACCAATATTTATATAACCATTTTAGTAGTTTAAATTTATATATTACTTTACCTTCGATATTATCTTTTGAAACACTTTTACTATCAATTGTATTATTATTATCGCCCTTTGTAGTAAAACTATTTCCATTCCTTTCTTCAATGATTCTATGTGTTACAAGATACTCATTGTCAACATTATAAGTAATAATGTCGTTTACCTTATATTCGTTACACTCTTTAATTAGTATTATATCTCCAATTTTAAGCTCATTCTCCATACTTCCTGAACTAACTTGAAGGACACTAACTCCACATATTTTAGTTAATAATCCATCATTCGTTGTCTTATAAAATACTACAGTACTCAATATGATAGAAAAAATTAACATTAGTAGAATTTTTATAATTTTTCTCATTAGTTATTTTGAGATGGAATAACTTGTGTTCCTGTTACAATTATATCGAAAGAATAATCTAATGCTTCTAAACCTTCATCCGTATCAACTTTATCATTTTCCTCTAATGTATTATCATTATTTTCTGTTTCATAAGCCCACTCCCAATCTACAGTTAAAGTTCTAGTTTTATTAGTATCGTCTGCATCTATAATATCAGTAAAGAATTCTTCATAATCTTCAATTTCATCTAAAACTCTATCTTTATATTTGAATTTTAGATTTGAAGGTTTATTTGTTTCATTCTCAAAATCAACTTCGTACTTTACTCCTACTTCTGCATCAGAAGCATCAATTACTAGATCAAATGAACCTCTAGTTCCAGGTGCAATCCTACCATTTATCAAAGTATCTTGATCGTATGTATCAGCTAATTTAATTGTTTCCATTTGTTCTGTAGAATCATTAACAACAAAGTTCCACTTTGCTATTTCTGTTTCTCCATTACCCATTATTTTGTTTGTGTATTTAGAATGTGTAATTCCTAAAAAAGCACTTGCTCCAATTATTGCAAGTGCTACTCCTACTATAGCTTTTTTTGTTATATTTTTCATATATTTTCTCTCCTTTATTATTTATCTTTTTATTTTTACTTATCTTTTGTTAATAGTTTTTTATTATACAATCATAGGCAATTCCTCCTTCCTTTTTATTGATAATCAATATTCATAACTATTTTCATCTAATGTGTTCATTTCTTTAAATTTTATATCTAAATTTCCTTCAATATTATTTTTCATTTTTTCAAACATAACAGTATCTTTTTCAATAGCAATACTATTTCTATTTTTGTTATAACAAGCTATTACAAAATTACCACTTCCAGCATACTGGTCTAGTAAAGTTTCATAAGGTTTTGAAATATATTCAATAATTTCTTCTATTAGTTCTACTGGCTTTTCAGCTTCCATTATTTTATCTTTACTATTTTTAGGTTGATAATCAAATTCTGTAGGTAACATTCCATTAGTTCCCTTCATATAATAAACATCTAAATTATTTTCTTGTAATATATCTCTAACCTCATAAGATGATTTTCCCTTCACATCCAAATCATTTTCTTTTGCTATTGCTAAATTTTTCTTTGCATCTAGTTTAAGATTTCTAGGTTCTCCATTACTAAAAATCATAACATCTTCAACATTTTTACTTTTTCTCCCAGTATTTGAAACAAAATTTCCTTTTTTCCATGCAACTTTAGCAAAGTATTTCAATCCATTATCTTGTGCCATCTTCTTTATTTCATAAAGATATTCAAAATTTACTGCTGATTCTTCTGGTAAGAACTCAACAAGAAATGCTCCTTCCTTTAATACTCTTTGCTTTTCTTTAAAATCATTACTTTCATATCTAAAAAGTTCAAATGTAGCAAATTTTCTATTTCCACCAGTTAATGCTTTTTGCAAATCATAAGGATGATCTGTAATTATTCCATCAATTGATTTATCTTTTATCATTGATAAATCTCTACCATCTCCGTTTACAAGTAAACAAGTATTTTCTTTTCCTTCAATTTGGCTTGTTACTTTGTAAACACCACGAGATATTTTCGTAAATATTCCTTTTTCAACCCCTTCATAGATTCTAGCTCTAATAGATTCATCATTTACTTGCATATTTTTAACATTTTTTACTAAATTTGTTGCATCTTGAATTGAGAATTGTTCATCATCTATAAAATATTGAAATAAATTCATTTGAATTGTATTATCCATATTGCATTTCTCCTTTACATTTCAAATTCCTCATTGGAAAAATCTTCATATTTTTTAGGAGGAGGCTCAATAGATACTATATGTAATTTTTTTGAAACAGCTTGAACAATATATTTCTTTTCGCCATTAGTTAATGGTAAATCCGAAAATACTTCCCACTTACTATTTGGTTCTTGCATATCAAGTGATTTTTTTTCCACAGTTATAAGTTCTCTATTGCCTTTGTAATCAATAGATACATCATAAACTGTTGTATCATTATATCTACCAACATATTCTGTAGATATTACTTTTAGTTGTGAATCTA
>CAPQQE010000101.1:431-1151 GCA_948687865.1 uncultured Bacilli bacterium | reverse complement strand
TTTCTCCATTTTCTATTTTTCTATAAATTAATTTAGAATTAGTATGTACAAAATCTCTGAATAAATAATTACCATATCCCTTTTGAATAAATTTATTAACAATTTCCTTTGCTTCATCATCATAATTGATAGCATTATATACATCTTTTGTAGTTAAATATTGTTCCGACAAAACTGTAATTAAATCGCTAGTAGCAACTGTACTATGTGCAAAAGCTCTTTTTTCTGTTGGAAAATACCAATCTATTCCACCATCCATCTTGATATTTTCTTATTCTTACTCCACTAGGATTTCCACCAGTATCAATAATCCATTCTGTAACTTCACCATTTATTGATAATTCTCCCATATAAATTCCAACATGAGATATACCACCAGGATTTCCAGTATCATACGTATCTTTTAAAAATATTAAATCACCAACTTGTCTATCATTTACATTAATAGGAACGCAATAATCATTATAAATTCCACTTGCTGTTGTATTAGGAATGACTTTAATTCCTGTATGTGCTAAACAATGAATAACCCATGATGAACAATCATAATATTCCATACAATTATCATAAGATAAATTACTGTGATCCATAAAATATCTTTTTCCTGCATTTCTTAAAAATTCATCATAAATTGCCTGTAACTGTTCATCTCCTATATTCACGCTAGTATAGGCATAAGTAGCTTTAAAATTATCACTAAATAATTCAAAAAATGAATTA
>CAPQQE010000101.1:0-421 GCA_948687865.1 uncultured Bacilli bacterium | reverse complement strand
TATAATAATTTTATTTGATTTATTTCGCTCTCTGTTAATTTAGTTTGATTAGAATCATACGTTAACTTTTTCTTCATTTTATAGCGATTTATAATACTATAATTATTGTTACACCAAATTATATAGTCCTCTAATGTTGGGTTACTTACCACTTTTTTAGTTTCAGTAACTATCTGCTTTTCTATTGTTGTATTTCCTTTTTTATCAGTAACTTCAACTTCTTTTTCGTATGTATAAGTAACATCTGTTACTTTTTCAAAAAGTTCTGCATTTTTAAATGAATTCAATAGTTCTTGCTCTGCATTATCATAAACTAACTTTCCATTTAACACTTGTATTATAGAAAGTGGTACTTTCCAATTTATCATTCCTCTACCTTCGATTGCACCATCTACAATATTTCCTTGATTATAGAAATCTA
>CAPQQE010000100.1:4102-4977 GCA_948687865.1 uncultured Bacilli bacterium | reverse complement strand
TATTATTTGTTATCTTTCTTATCCTTTTTCATTTTATATTTTTTGTCTTTATTATTCATACCATCATCGTTATTATCAGAATTTTTATATCTTAAGCTTTCTATTCTATCAGCTTCATATTCCATAACTGCTTTTAAATCAGCATTTTTCTTTTCAAAATCAGGATTTTTATATGAAGATGTATATCCTAGATTTGCACTTATTAAATATGCAACATTTTTCTTTTTACTATCAGGCTTATACTTTTTACTATATCTGTTTATATTATCATTAAATAAATTTTCTAATTTATCAATTTTTTCAGGTTTAGCATACAATTTAGTTGTAATTTCTTTTAGTTTTTCATCATCAAATAATTTTGATGATATGATAAACTTATACATTTTTGCTTTTATTTCAAATATCTTTTTAATTAGTGTTTGATCAATAAATATAGCAACTAAGCAAATATATTTTATATTACGGCTACTGATAATTTTCTGAATAAATTCTTCTCTAATTTCATTTGGAATATTAGATATATTTTCTAAAAATAAATATATATGATTAATATCATCTGTTTTTTCTATTGCTTTAGCTAAATCAGATACATAATCGATTACTAATAAATCCATTAGTAAGGTATAAGAATATATAATATAACCATTATTTGATTCACAAACTTTCTCTGTTATATCCCTAATATTAACTTCAGATAGCCAATCTTGTTTTTTTATTGCAAATTCTGCTAATTCTGTAATATCTTCTATTGTATTAATAGCAATATCTACATATCTTTTTCTATTATCTTCATTAGTACCAGATAAATCTATTGCTCTAATATCATCATATGAAATGTCTTCAATACTAGTTATAGTTTCTAATATATCATTATA
>CAPQQE010000100.1:739-4092 GCA_948687865.1 uncultured Bacilli bacterium | reverse complement strand
ATCTGAAAGTTTATCAACTTCAAGCAACCTTCTTAAAATATTTATATCTTTTCTATCACAAAACTTATCTACTATTAGTTTTAATTCGTCATATTCTAAATCTTTTTCTTCTATAAAATAAATTATATTTTGATATTCACTATAATGACACGAATACATATTTTCTATAATTTTAATTCGAGTATTTTTATTTAATTTTGCCATATTAATATAATAATATGAACGTGGTGAAATAGAAATTTTAAGTTCAAAAATTAGATCAACTAATGTTTCATAATAAGATTTATCTTTACTTTTGCATTCATTTAATATTGTGGAAATATCAAATGGAAAACTCGTAAATCTCATTCTTAATAATACTTTTCTTAATTGATCTTTTGAAGATAATTTACCATCTTTTAATATAAATAATAATTTATCATCACTAATTTTAGCAAGAATACTATCAAAATAAGGAGCAAAATTTTTCATAGTTAGAACTTGTCTAGAAGCGTATTCACTATTCAAAATTATTTTAACAGTATCAATAATTGTAGCCTCAGATAAATCGTGATTTTCTAAAAAATCAAAATAATTACCACAAGCAAGAGTTACTCTATCCCTAAAATCATATCCATTCTTTCTAATTAATTTATTTACTTCTTCTATTATATGTGAATTTTCAATTACAAATCGTCTTTCAAATAAATCCCCAAATCTTAGAAGTCCAAAAAAAGTTTTCAATTCTTCATTATTTTCTTTTTCAGTTTTTTTATTATCTTTTACATTTATTGTCATTGCAATTGTTCTGATTGAAGAATAACTTAAAACATATCCCCAATTTTCAAGAAAATTACATTTTTCTATGTTATTATAACGTTTAATGACATACTCAATAACATTATCAGTACTATATCCCATAACTTCATCTTTAGTAAATTCTTTTTTCTTTATTAAACTCATAAAACCCTCCTAAAAGTACCTATATAATACAATAAAAAACAACCTTAGTCAAGATTGCTTCTAAATGTTTTTAATGATCCTAAAAATTCCATATCACTTTTAATTTCTTCATCATTATTATTTTCAAATTCTTCTAAATCAATAAATAACTCTTCATTATCATTATTTTTTTCTTTTTGAATACCAAATACTGGGGATACAATTTTTGATGCTTTAAAAGTAGTATTATTTTCTTCCTTTTTTATTTCTATAATAGGTTCTTCTTTCTTTTCTTCTGCCTTATAAACTATCTTTTTTGCACCTGCTTTTTTAACTAGTTCATCATAACTTATTATCGCATCTTTTTCCTGTTCTTCTTCAAAACTAGTTAAATCTATAGGTTCAGTTTCTAATGTATCTTCTATTAATTTTGATATTTCTTCTATACTATTTTTCTTAGATACAATTTCTATTACCTCATCTTCAATATCTAATTGTTCTATTTCTTCCTCATCATTTTTTATTTCATCTATCATATTATCTTTTTCTATTAAATTAGAATATCTTTTAATATTCTTACTACTTATATCGTACTTATCATTTTTCCTTTTTATAATAAAATTAATAATAGATATACTTATAAGCATAAAAAATACTAATATAATCAAAAATAGTAATATTTGACTACTCCTATCCATACTTGAAAATTTATATAAAACTAAAGAAACGTTTTTCATAATGCCACCTCGTAATTTATTGAACTCATGATATAAATAGGAACAGTTTCTGTTCTAAGAATCATATTACCTAATGAAATAGGAATATAATTATTTTTAATTAATTTTTCTTCCTCTAAATCAGTTAATCCACCTTCAGGACCAACAACTATAATGATTTTATCATAATTTGTCGAATTTTGTAATACCTTTTTTAGAGATTTTTTATTTTCTTTAGTTGAACAAGTTAATTTTAAATCATAATCTAAATTTAATATATCATCTATATTTAATACATCTCTAACAATGGGCTTTATATTTCTATGTGATTGTTCTGCTGCTTCTTTTGTAATTTTATTCCATCTTTGTAATTTTTTATCTTTTTTATCATCTAATTTTATTTTACTTCTTTCTGAATTTATAAGTATAAAATCATATACACCAAGTTCTGTACATTTTTGAAGTATAAAATCTAATTTTTTTTCGTTAACAAGTGATACTGCAATTGTAACTTTTATTTTTAATTCATTATCTTTTTCTATTTTTTCTTTAACTTTATAAATTACATCCTTTTTCTCTATTTTTACAATTTCACAAAGATATATAGCTTTATCATATACTATTTCTATTTTATCTTTTTCTTTCATTCTCATCACATTTATTATATGATGTTTATCATCATCACTAATTTTTAAATTTTTATCTAAAGCAAAATATCTTTGCATAATTTAATCACCTTTTTTATTATAAAATAATTATTTTTGTTGTACAATTAATTTTACGAAAATTTATTATTCTTTACAAAATTTTACTAGTAAAATTACTAGTATTTTGGTATACTAATATTGTATAAGGAGAATAATTTATGGATAATAATGATTTTATGGAATATAATCCTACTTCAAATAATTTTAGTATATTAAATACATATGCGGAAAATTTAACTAATAAAGAATATATTACTAATCCTGCGATTGCTAGAGATGAAGAAATTAAAAGACTTATTTTGATTTTACTTAGTCCTGAGAAGTCTGCTGTTTTAACTGGTAAACCTGGTATTGGTAAAACTTCTATTGTAGAAGGCTTAAACTATTTAATACAAAAAAGGCAAGTGCCTAATGCCTTACTTAATTCCAAAGTATATAAAATAAATACCTCTTCTCTTCTTGGAACATACACTAATAATGGTATTGAAGATAGTAAATTACAATTATTAATTAATGAAATTATGGGTAAAAAAGATATTATACTTTTTATTGATGAAATTCATACACTTGTTACTGCATCTAAAAATGGTGATGTTGATTTTTTAAATATGCTTAAACCTGGTCTTGATAGAGGTGATATTAAAATTATAGGTGCAACTACTACTCAAGAATTTGAAGAAAACTTGCTTAAAGATAAAGCTTTCTTAAGACGTTTTGAGAGAATTGAAATTGAAGAACCAACACAAGAAGTTACTGTTAAAATATTAATGGGAACACTAAAAAAAATAGAAAAATCAACTGAGGTTATATGGCCATACACTAGTTATTTATTAGAACAAGTTTGTAAATTTATTGTTAATATGACTAGTGAGTATAAAAGAGTTTATGAAAATAACTCAAGATATCCTGATGTTTCACTTGCACTTCTTTCTAAATGTTTTACGTATGCAAGATTTGAAAATTCAGATAAAGTTACATTTAAACATATTTATGAAGCTATAAAAAATTG
>CAPQQE010000100.1:0-729 GCA_948687865.1 uncultured Bacilli bacterium | reverse complement strand
GTGTATATCCTGATGTTGTATCAAAAGAATTAATTATATTTAAAGAAACATTCAAAGAATACTTAGAAAAAGAAAATGTAGAGACTAATTAATCTCTACATTTTATATTATTATCTATTTTCTAAAAAACTTCTTAAACTTATTTATAAAGTCATTATTATCATCTAAATTAGTTTTTGACAATTCTTTAAATAAATCCTTTTGTTTTTTATCGAGTTTTGTTGGTATTATAACTTTTATTATTATATATAAATCACCAACTTTTGATGAATTTAGGTATGGTACTCCTTTACCTTTTATTCTATGTTTATCTGCGTTTTGTGTACCTTCTGGTATATTTAATACTATACTTCCATCCATAAGTGGTACTTCCTTCTTACATCCGAGTGTCGCTTCTACTATATTTATTGGTAACTCCATATATATATCATTACCATTTCTCTTAAATACTTCATGCTCCTCTACATAAAACTCTACATATACATCACCATTTGGTCCACCGTTAATTCCAGCTTCTCCTTTTTCTTTTATTCTTATTTGCTGATTTGTATTAACACCTGCTGGTACAGTAACTGTAATAGTTTTTCTCTTTTTTACTCTACCATTGCCCTTACAAGATGGACATATATTTTCATATGATTTACCTTTACCATTACATTCTGGACATGTAGTCTTTGAGACAAATGATCCAAACATAGTTCTTGCTTCTTCTGTTACAGTTCCAGAGCC
>CAPQQE010000099.1 GCA_948687865.1 uncultured Bacilli bacterium | reverse complement strand
GTACCACCTTACTTCATAGATTTCTATGCTCTTAAATCTTTAACGCAGATTTACGAATTAATCTATTGAATAAGTAACATTCAAATATATAATTTATTAGTTTACACCAACCACTAACTCTCTATAAAAATTATATATTTTACTCCTCTTATTCAGATTCATTTTCTAATGTTAATTTTTTATCTTCTTCATTTTGATTATATTTTTTGCATTGCTATATTAAATATATTATATAATTCTTCTATATCTTCTTTTGTATATTTATCTTTTAGTTCATAACCATTCGTAACGATAAAATAATGTAAAGACTCTAATAAAGTAAAATTTTCATCAAACCGAGTATGATCTCCTAAATGATATCCTGTATCAATATCATATAGTCTCCAACTACTACCTTCATAATATGCAAGATAAATTATATTTTTTTGATCCACTGGATAACAAAAATATATATTTTTAACGTATTTCGCATCTATAAATCCAGTCATAGTCACACTGCCATTTTCATCTACTTCATATGCTGCCTCTTCTTTGAATTTCTTATAATTATTGCATCCACTTAGTGCAAGCATAGCTGCTAAAGATAAAACAAACAATTTTTTACTTTTACCCATAATGTTCTCCTGTTACCAAATTTATTATACCATATTTTTATTTTTTTGGATTATTATTTTCATTTTCGATAAATAATTCTATTTCATTTTTCATCTCATTTAGAATATTTTCCATACCATTTACGTAATATTCATATTCTCTATCTTTTACCTTTAATAATCTATCACCTGTAATAGTAAATCCTAGATTATTATTTTCAAATAAGAATTTATTATTATCATCATTAATATCTACAAAATAAAATTTTATATTTCTTTTTAAATATTCATTTACATAGTTATGATATTTGCTTTTATTACTCTTTTTATATAATAAAACATAATATTCATTTTCAGGTTTTTCAAATATCTCGTTTCCATTTATTAATAAATATTCATAATTTTTATCTATTTTTACAGATTTTAATATATTCTTATTTAAGTTATCACTCATACCACCTATATTATTTATAAACATCATACAATATATAAGTTCAACTATAAAGAGTAAAAACAAGAATAACAATAGATATGAGAATATATTTATTTTCTTTTTTATTTTTGTATCTTTGTTTTCATTATCTAAAACTATCTTTTCTTTATGTTCCTTTTTAGAAGATTTTTTCTTTTTTATTTTTTCTATCTTTTCACTTTTTTTAATTTCTTTTACTTTTTCTTCTGGTGCTTTATCTATAGGTTTTGGAATTAAATTATCAATAATAGAATCTATACTATCATTATCATTTATTTTAGATAATAATAATTTATTATGATTATAAGCAATTAATCCTACTTCCTTTTTTGGATCATAACCTCCACTTATTCCAATAAATGTATCAGTTATTTCTTGTCCATTTAATTTTTCCATACCAATTATATTATATATATAATTAGTTAAAAATTCAGAACTTGTAGCATCATATTTATATGTAATATCAAATTTAAATATATAATAATCATATCCATTTATTTCTCTTTTATCAACTAAAACCATATTTTTAGGTTCATATTTATAATTACAATATATTCCAAAATTTATATAAAAATCTGAAAGTGCTAGTTCATTCATAGTTAAATATTTTTTTGGTATTAAAGAATCCTTATTAAGTAAAAGTAAATATTCATATAAAGGGTATCTACTAGCATTATCTCTTGCTATTTGATTAATTATAGTTTTCTTTACTTCTTCATTTTTTCTGTAATTATTATCTACTATAAATAGTTTTAATTGGTTATCATTTTTCTTTAACAGTTTATCTAATACTTCTTTAGTATCTTCTGTTGAAACATAAGATTCTATATTAATACAAATTTCTAAAAAGAATCTAAGATTTTTATATTCAATATCATTTAAGTATTCATATGTGTTTTTATAAGTATATTTTAGTGCTTCGCTAAATACTCTACATAGGGCATCACTAATTATTTTTTTATTTTTATTTATATCTCTAACAGGAACTACTCCTGCATTTAAATAATCGTTTACTAATATTAGTATATTATTTCTTGTATTATTAAATTTTAAAGCCTTATATAATTTAGGAAATAAATACTTATATAAATCAGGTCTTTCAAATAAATTACTTATTGGAATAAAATCACTTTTTTTATAATATTTTAATACTAAGTCTGAGTACAAATTTAATGCACTTTCATTATCTATTGTAGTTAGTAAAAATACTACTTTATTTTGTACACTAGGTTTAAGATTTTTATAAACTTTATTAATTGCATTAGAATATTCATCATAATAATTTTTAAAACAAAGAGATAGAATAGAAGAATTTACACCGCCATTATTGTCATTAATACCATATTCTCTAACAGAATTTTCAATTAAGAATAATCCTATATCTTTGGTTATCCTAATTTTTTCTAGTTTTCTAAAAGCTTTTAATTTTGAATCAAAATCCTTTTTTTCTATAATCTCAAGTAAATATGCTACTCTATTTAATTTAAATTCTTCTATTATGCCCATTATAAAATCACCTACTAGTTAATTATACCAAATAACACTAAATAATTGAATATTTTAAAACAAAATAAATTAAAATATCTCCTTTATAATCTTTTTTATAAATTTATTAAATGTACTCATTAATTTATCATATATTTTATCTTCGATTTTATTATTATTTTCTACCTTTTTATTTTTTGTATAACTAGAATTATCTATATCAGAAAATAATCCAATTTTTTTGTCTTTTGCAAGTGCTTCTTCTTCTTTAAGTTTATCTACATATAAATAATCTCCATATATATAAGCAACCTTAGCAAGTCCATTTTGTATTAGTTCTATTTGAAGTAAACTATCATCAACATAAACCCATGCTAAATACCTATCATATTTATCTTTTTTATCACTTTTTTCATCAAATTCAAGTTCAATTTTATTGGCATTTGTTATCTTACCACATGTATATTCTTTTGCTTCTTTTCCATATGGTTCTTCTTTTTTTGTTGGATGATTAGTCTCAGGTGTGTCAATTGCTAGAAATCTAACCTTTATTTCCTCATTATCCATTATAAATCTTGCTGTATCACCATCTATACATGATTTAAATTTAACTTCTATTTTTTCATTTGCAAATACATTTACTGGTATAAACATAATTAAAGTTATTAATAATACATATATATTTCTTGATTTCATACTATCACCTACTACTTAAATTTTATCATAAAATCAATTAATAAATAATAATTCTTTTGTTTATTACATTTTTTTGACAAATGAATATTATATTATAGGATGTGATAATTGATGAATAATTTTTTTCAGAATTTATTTTTAAGTACAAAAAGATTAATATTTTTCTTATTAGCAACTTCATGTTTAATAATATTAACATATCAAATAATAATTCTTTTATTTATTACTACACCACTTAATGCAGTGCTTCTTTTAATAGTATTTTTACTTTTATGTACTTTTTGTTTCTTCTTTTTCTTCAGGTGTTAAAAGCAGTTCTGTTTTATATATTTTATCTAATAGATGCCTGACATTTCTAACCATATTATACTCAGATTTAGTTATTTTTATTTTATCTGGAATTGATATTAATACACTAAATAACTTTTTTTCTTCTTCTAAGAAAGGAAATATACGTTCATATTCGTTTAATAAACTTTTAAAATCAAAATTTAATGCATAATCATTATAGAAATTAACAAGATCATATATTGGTAAATCTATTTTACTTTTATCCCAACTTATTAAATATACTCCTTTATTTTTTATTAGATTATCCAATTTTAAATTATTATGAAGAGTAACTACTCTTTTTCTTTTTTTATCTTTAACCATTTCATACCATAATTCTATTTCATTTTGGCAAAAATATATACATGAGAATATTTTGGATATATTTCTTGCGATTAAATATTCTGATGGGCTCATATATATTTTAGATTCTATTATATTAATAATATCTAAATAATAATTATAAATATAATTAATTTTTTCTTTTATTTCTTCATATATTGTTTTATATTCAATAGATGTAGTTTCTTTATAATAAGTTGTTTTACTATGTAACAGCGCTACTATATGTATTATGTCAAATGCTCTTTGGTTATCATCATAGTCTACATCTTCAACAAATTCATACATTGAAACCATATCATCATTATCAATTATTTTTGGAAAATAATCAAAATTTCTAGATGATAAATACTTGAATATATTTTTATTGTTACCCTCTTTTAATGCAAATTGACCTAAAGGTGTTTCTACTATTGTTGTTTTTCCTTTCATAGTATATTTATTTACCTTTAGGTCATTTCTATCTAATATTTTTTTATATTGTTTCATTTTCTGTATAAGGAATTATTATTTTATTTCCAAGGGCAACCTGATCTATATTATTATATTCTTTTATTTCATCTATACTTACTCCATATTTTAGACATATCTCATCTATATTTTCCCCATCTCTAACTATATGTACATAATAGCTAACATATTTATCTTCTTTTGAATCAAAACTATTAAATATAGAATTCATATTATCATTGATAGTCTCTTCTTTATTTACTTTAACTATTTCTTCATCCACTTCCTTAAATAAATTATTATTATTCATATAATCGTCCTCCTTCTTATTTAACATACCCTCAAATATATTAAATCTATCTTCTTCATCTTCAGTAATTTCATCTTCTATTTTTATTTCTTCTTCTGCATTTTCATTTCTAGCCTCAATAACTAAATCAGGCTTTATATCTTCTACTATTTCATCTTCTTCTATCATTTCAACTAGTTCTATACCTTCTATTAAGACATCTATATTAACTCTTAATATTTCTTCATTTACAATTTCAAATTTAAAATCATCTATATCAATTTTTATTCTATCCATATCATATTTTGTATCTAATGTTATATCAAATGGTATACCATGAATAAATGGTTCAGAATTTATTGATGAATCATTCATTTTATATTCACCACTAATTATAAATTCCCCAGATACTAAATTATTTTCTTCAATTGATAAATTGTGTTCAAGCGATATACTAGA
>CAPQQE010000098.1:4407-5126 GCA_948687865.1 uncultured Bacilli bacterium | reverse complement strand
ATTTGATGAGTATAGATTAGGAGTTGATTAAAATCTGCTAATAATCTGATGAAATTGTGCAACTAATAACAAGTCGATTCATATCCTCTCTGCTGTGAATATTGGGGTATCCTCTTGGATACCCCTTTTTAATATTTTAAAAATTAGGTACTATTATAATTTATATGGGTATAATAATATTGTAAAAAAGTTAATTAAAT
Organism: uncultured Bacilli bacterium; assembly: GCA_948687865.1. The sequence continues at coordinate 4,926 of CAPQQE010000098.1, read as the reverse complement.
AATTATAAATATAATTGGAATAATAAATGTAAAATAGTGGAGTATAAAATAAAAAGTGATAAATATTAAGCGATATTTATCACTTTTTTATACTTTAAATAAAGTTTGTTTTACTTACTGTAGAAGGCTATTAATTAAAAAAATATAGAAAAGAAATATTTTTTTAAAATATATATTACAACTAAATAAAATTTTGATAAAATATGAAAGATATTTATATAGGAAAAATAGTCTCTACTCATGGCATTAAAGGAGAACTTAAGAATTAATACGTATGGCTCAAAATGGAGATGAAATAGCATTTACTAATCTAATAATGTTGATAAATGACGATTTATATAAGATTGCAAAATCAAGAATTACAAATGAGACTGATATAGAAGATGCTATTCAAGAAACAATGATAGAAACATATAAATCTATAAAAAAATTAAATGAACCACGAAAATTTAAAAAGTGGATTATAAAAATATTGATTAATAAATGTAATAGAATTTATAGAAGAAAATATAAAAAAGA
>CAPQQE010000098.1:4006-4397 GCA_948687865.1 uncultured Bacilli bacterium | reverse complement strand
TATCAGTAGAAGAATACGAATATAGCTTAAATAAATTGGAATGCAATAATATTAGCGAGGTAGAAGATGAATTAAATTTTTATGATATTATTAAAATTTTAAATTATGAAGAAAGAATAGTAATGATTCTTTATTATATGCAAGAATATACAGTAAAGGAAATAAAAGAGATTCTAAAAATGAATCAAAATACTATATATACTCATTTACATAGGGCAAGACAAAAGTTAAGAAATTATTATAATGGAGGTGATAAATATGAATGATTTTGATGAGAAAATAAAAAAAGCTATGAAAAAAGAGATTGAAAAACCATTATCTTATGAATATGCTATAAAAAATGCTTTTTTAAAAACTAATAAGAAAAAAAGTATAAATTCTTTTTATAAAA
>CAPQQE010000098.1:3323-3996 GCA_948687865.1 uncultured Bacilli bacterium | reverse complement strand
AATGTCACATATAATCCCATAAAAACTAAAACTAAACCAGAAATTCTTTTTATAAAATCATAGTAACTACATTATATATAATAATTTCTTGTACTAGTGTTATGGCAGCAAGTTATTTTGTATATGAAATGATTTGGAAAAAACCAATAGAATATAATTCTTATGAAGAAAAGGTAGAATCCGAGAAAAAAAATGAAGAAATACAAGAAGGGGAAACTGAAAATATTGTATCAACTGATTATATATTAGAAAAAGCAAATAATATTTTGCAACAATTAGATTATTCAAACGAGAAACTATCTATAAATTTAAAGAGGAGTTATTCAGAAATATCTGATTTATATTATGAAGTTAAAACATCAGCTGACTATTCTTCTGGAATAGAATTAAACTTTAATGCTGAAGATGGAGAATTAATATATTTTATAGATAGGGATATTGATTCAAATTATAATGCCAATACAACCAATGTATCTGATGAATATGCGAATAATATTGGAAAAGAGATTTTTTCAAAATTAAATTTAAATAAGAATTATAAACTGAAAGAAATAAATGAAATTGTAAATTCTATGAATAATACACAAAGAAATGAATGGTATTTAAAGTATTGTATAGAATATGATGGAATATTAAATGAATATCAAAGAGTAGAAATTAGATTCTATATAGA
>CAPQQE010000098.1:0-3313 GCA_948687865.1 uncultured Bacilli bacterium | reverse complement strand
ATGCAAAAGTTTCTCAAATAGCAATATATGACGATGGATATAATTATGAAAATAATGAATTAAAATTAGCAAGAGATGATGCTGAAAAGATAGCAAAAGAAAAAGATCGACTTATTTCGGAATTAGATATAAAAACAATAGATATAAACTTGGATATAAAACCTATGAATGAATTTATATATCTTCAAGAAAAAAGTTTTGGAAAAGATGATGGAATAACCAATGAGAATTTAGATGATGGAACTAATATTATATATAGTAAATATTCAAATGAAAAAATATTAAGAAAGGTTTGGAATGTAAAAATTAAATATCAATTTAACTATATACCTGATGAGCCAGTTCATAATTGGAAAGAACAATTTGGTAGAGAATATTATATAGATGCTACAACAGGAGAAATAATTGGTGGTAATTGGGGTGATAATTTAGTGAATTAATATAATCAAAAAAGAAAAAGAGCAAGAATTTGAGATTTCTCATAATTATTGCTCTTATAAAAGCGTTAAAACCACTCTTTATGGCTAGGGAAAGATTTACGTTGCTACTTACTTATAGACATCATTTCTTAAAACCATGATCCATAGTTTTTAGAATATCCATATTGTATGTTTGCTTTTCTGTAAGGTCCTGGCGGTGTGTACCCTCTTTCAGTTTTTACATCAAAATAAAACTGTAAAACATCACCCTGCTGTACTTCTGTATATATTGGATAATGTTTTATGTCAGAAACACAGGCGAGATCATGTGCAGCAACAGTTCCTCTTGTAAGATTTCTAACCTCTACGGTTAAGTAAATCGGAGGATAACTTGCACTATCTGCCTTGTTGAAATCAACCCAAATCCACAATGGACCGCTAAATCCCATAGTTTTCGGTTTTGTTAAATTGTAATTTGTAACAGTAAACCATTTGGATTGATCGGCAGATGCTGTCCAGGTCTGTGTACCTGTGATTTCAGCATGTGCTGTTCCAGAGTAACCGATAAGCATTGTTGCCATTAATACTAAACACATAAATGTCCGTATAGCTTTTGATTTAAAAATAGATTTCATAAAATTACCTCCATAATTTAAGAAATCCCTAGCCATAATATTATATCAAAAACCATAGTATATGATTTTTAATATCACATAAGTTATGAAAAACATAACGGAAATATTATAATACAAAATAATGATATATGGCAAAAAAAGTACGAAAAAGCACAAAAAAGTTTGAAATTTTGAAAGATTTGTTGAATGTAATGGACTCTTATTTATATAGGGGGATATTATGATACAAATTGTAGTAATTGAAAATAATGAAATTAAATGTAAAGAAATAACAAATAAAATATCAAAATCTATTAGCAATGCTAAAATATTTGGAATATTCTATAATGTTAATGAAGCAATGCTAACTATAAATGAAAATAAAATTGATATAGTGATTTTTGATGAAGATGAACAAAATATATCTTGTAAAGAATTTTTTAATATAGTAAATGAAAAATATAAAAAAGATATTATATTTATATCCTCTCAAAAAAATAATTTTAAAAGTAAAAAATCAAGATTTATTTGTTCAAAAAATTTAGAAAATACTGAAATAATAGATATGATTATAGATGAAATTTTAAGTAAAAATATAGAATTTATCATAGAGAAAATAAAAAATGAGTTAGAGAAATTAAATTTTAATTTTTCACATATAGGAACAAATTATCTGATTTTTACTATCTATGAAGTTTATAGGAAAAAGTGTAAAAAGAATATTAACTTATCAAAAGATATATTTCCAATTATAGGAAAGCAATTTATTAAAGATACTAATGCAATTCATAGTGGTATAAAAAGAGAGATTATAAATATGTATTATGATTGTGAAGAAAAAATACTTAAAGATTATTTTGATTTTAATCGTTATGAAGAAAGACCAAGACTAAAAGAGATGATATTTAAAATTATATCAAAAATTAGTTGATATAATAAGTATAATTCATAAAAATATTAAAATGTTTATTTTTTTGCTTCTTAAAATCATTACAATGGGACTAAAAATACCATTTAACACGAATAAAAGAGATACTCTGTAGGAATTATAAAATATAGATTTATGGAATATAATTTAACAATAGAATATTATAAAGAGGTACTGTTATGAGTGTGTTTGATAAATATGCATTAAAAAAAGAGAAAACATTTCATAAAAGAATGGAAATAGATATAACGTTATATGAAGGATTATCAGAGTTGGCTAACAATGTATATGATGCTTCTGTAAATAAATTGGTAAATTTTGCTATTATTGAGTTAATAGAAAATGAGAATATAAAAGAATGGAAATAGATATAACGTTAACAACATAATTTTCTAATTAGGGAAAGTTCATATTATGCATTAGAAAAGTTAAAATCAAAATATGGATTGTCGATATATAAGTTAGTAAATATTGCTATATATAATGCTTTGAATTCAAAATAAAGATAGTTATAAAATGCTATCTTTATTTTTTTTGCCTCAAAAGTCGAAAAAAGTAGAAAAAAGTAGAGAAATTTTATTTGCTTGAAAACTCTGCAATGTAGGTAAAAGTACCATTGAGATGGTTGACAGGCTATAATTAATTACTATAATATATTATTATAAGAACTTTTTAAAGATAAAAATTTATAGATAAAAAAATTACTAAGAAAGGAGATGACGATTATTATTATATAGCAGATTTCAATTTATATATAAATTTAATGTTATATAGTAATTTTTTTTTGCAAATTGTTACAGGTTGAACCTGTATTTGTACGAAGATTAGTATAACAAAAGTCTTTATAAAAGGATAAAAGATAGATATAAGAGCTGTATCAAAATGAATACGAATAGTAAAAATAAATGAACTAATAGATAATATAGAAACAGAATATTATACAATGGAATCTTATAATTAAAATGTTGCAATTAGAGTTTTAAAAAAAATTATCGGTATTATCATACAATGCATCAATACTAACATTAAGAGCTAAAGAAATTGCTTTAACTTCAAAGTCTTTGACTAATCTCTTGTTATTTTCTATTTCATAAATATCTGTAGCATACATAGTAACACCAAGAAGATCTAATTTTAGACACAAATCAGATTGAGAAATCTTCTGTGTTTTACGAATTTTTTTTATATTTGAACCAACAATATTTAATTTATTATTTAACTTACGTATATTTGACATTATATGATTCCTTTCTAAATTTTCGTAATTATTTTATAACAATTAATTAGTATGCCCACAGGCTCAACCTTAATTTTGGAAATAATTGTGTGATTTAACATTATCTGTTTAAATG
>CAPQQE010000097.1:4929-5204 GCA_948687865.1 uncultured Bacilli bacterium | reverse complement strand
AAAGAATCAAAATATATTAATAAATTCAAATAAATATGATGCTTTTGATAAATTAAAGAACTCTGTGACTAAACCTCTTACGATTAATATAAGAGAAAAAATATATTTAAAAAATAAAATTAATATAGGTAACAATGACAGTATAAATGAACTTATTAAATCAATATATAGAGAAATTAGGTGATATGATGAAAAGATTTTTATTAAAATTTTCATACGATGGAACTAATTACAATGGTTATCAAAATCAAAAAAATTTAAACACCATTCAAGGT
>CAPQQE010000097.1:0-4919 GCA_948687865.1 uncultured Bacilli bacterium | reverse complement strand
CGTTACAATATATAAATAATGGTAAGTTTACAAAATTGGTATCATCAGGTAGAACAGACGCCTTAGTTCATGCAATAAATCAATATGCACACGTTGACATAGATGTAGATATTACCCCAAAAAAATTAAAGATGGCACTTAATAGTTTACTTAATGATGACATATATATTAAGGATATCTTTATTGTACCAAGTAATTTTCATGCTAGGTTTATGGTAAAGAAAAAAGAATATAAGTATATTCTAAACATGGGTGAGTTTAATCCGGTTAAAAGAAACTATGAATATCAATATTGTAATATGCTTAATTTAAATAAGATGAAAGAAGCAATTAAATATATAATTGGTACTCATGATTTTCAAAATTTATCATCAAATCAAATAAGTGAAAAAAGTACAATAAAAACCATATATAAAGCAGATATAAAAAAAGAAAAAGATATACTAATATTTACATTCGTGGCCGATGGGTTCTTAAGATATATGGTAAGAGTCATTGTAGGTGTGTTAATTGAAGTTGGTAAAGAAAAACTAGAGCCAGATGATATTAAAAATATTTTAGATGGAAAGTACAATAAAAATTATAAAAAGGTTGCACCACCTCAAGGTCTATATCTAAATAACGTAGAATATAAAAAAATATAGATTTAAAATAAAATCTATATTTATTAGTCGTTATCTTCGATAACATCAATTAATAATTTTATATTTATAATACCACAAATACCTACTATTATATAAATTATTTTAGTAAATAAACTATCAGCACCACCAAATATTAGAGCAACTAGGTTAAAATCAAATAAACCTATTAATCCCCAATTTATTGCGCCAATAATTGTAAGCGTTAATGCAATAACGTGTAATGTTCTCATTGATATCCTCCTTTAATCTATTTTCATTAATTATATTAAACAAAAAAAATAAAATTATTCATGAATATTTAATATTTATAATTAATATAATTTATTGAAATATGAAGAAGAGGTGAAAGTTTGAAAAAAATATTTTTTGTAGGCTTAATATTAAGTTTATTTTTTTTAACAGGATGTGGAAAATATACGGAAAAAAGTATAGTAAAAGATTTAAATAAAAAATTAAATGCAGTAACAGGATATCACATTGAAGGAAATATGGAAATATATAATGGTGATGATGCATATAAGTATAATGTAACATCATCATATGAAAATGATAATTATAGAGTTAGTTTAATAAACAAAGCAAATAATCATGAGCAAATTATACTTAGAAATTCTGATGGAATTTATGTACTTACTCCATCGCTAAATAAAAGTTTTAAATTTCAAAGTAATTGGCCCGAAAATAACTCACAGGTATATATACTTCAATCAATATTAGTAGATATAAACGAGGATGATAATATTAAATTAGAAGAAAAAAATGGAATGTATATAATAAATGCAAAAATATGCCATACTAACAATAAGAATTTAGTATCCCAAAAAATATACCTAGATAAAAAACTTAATTTTACAAAAATAGAAGTTTTTGATGAATTAGGAAATAAACAAATAAAAATGGTATTTAATTCAATTGACACAAAGGCGACATTTAATAACAAATACTTTTCAACAAGTGAAAACATGAAAACAGGTTTAAACACTGATGAGAAAAATATTAATCAAGAAAAGGAAAAACAGACCAACAATGATAATATGAACAAGGATGCTAAAGAAAAAGAAAGTAACAATGATAATTTAAAAAATAGTAGTAATGAAGAAACGACAACTATACTTGAAGAGTCTATATATCCAATGTATCTTCCAAGTGGAACATACTTAAGTGATGAAGAATCTGTTTCCAAAGATGATAGTAATAGGGTTATATTAACATTTTCCGGAGAATCACCATTTATATTAGTAGAAGAAGCAGTTAGTAGAACAGATGAAATGGAGATAATACCAGTATATGGTGAACCAACAATACTAATGGATTCAGTAGCAGCATTATCAGATTCATCGGTAAACTTTATATCTAATGGAATAGAATACTATATTGCATCTGAAAGTTTAACTAGAGAAGAAATATTACAAGTTGCAGAATCAATAAGTACAATTCCAGTTATGAAATAATAAAAATGAATAATCAAATGATTATTCATTTTACTTTGCCATGTGTATAAACATTAAAATTACTATTAATTTAAATTTAAATATGATATAATGTAGTAGGTGAACAAATATGTCAAAAAAACAAGTTATTAAAAATATTAAAAAGAATTCAAAGGATAATATAAATATAGAACAAAAGGATAATTTTTTTAAATTTGTTACTACATTAATGATAATGCTTTTGGTTGTAATACTGGTTTATTTTTTAATAGGTGTATTTTATACTAAGGAGATAAATTTTAAAAGTGATAATAAGGATGATAAAGAACAAGAAATAAATATAGATAATAGTATAATTACACTAGGTCAAATATTTGATCAAAATAAGGATGAATATTATGTTATCATATATGATATGAGTGATGATAAATCTATTATATCTCCATGGATATCTATATTTGAAAATAATAATAAATCATTATTTAAAGTAGATTCATCAAAAAAATTCAATCAAAAATATTTAACAAAAGAAAATAGTAATAAAAATGCTAGTTCATATTCAGATCTTAAGGTTATAAGTCCAACTTTAATTAAAATAAATAATAAAGTTATAACCGAATATATAGAGGGAGAAGATTCTATAAAAGAATATTTGAAAAATAATTAATGTAAAGGAGAATACTAATGAATGACAATATAAGAAGATATATAAGAATAGCTATAATTAGTGTATTATCTATGATTATAGGATCAGTTTTAACCATTTTAATAAAAGACATTGATAATACTAAGTGTTTTACACCTAATATTAGAAATAGATCAGAGTTTGACTCACTTTATGAAACATATGATACAATTACGAGGAAATATTATAAAAATGTAGATAAAGATAAATTAATAGAAGGTGCAATAAATGGAATGTTAGACTCCTTGGATGATGAGCATACAATGTATTTTGATAAGAAAAGTAAAGATGAATTTAATGCAGAATTATCAGGTAATTATTATGGAATAGGAGCACAAATACAATTAACCAGTGAGGGTGTTGTTAAAATAACTAAAGTTTTTGATAATTCACCAGCAGAAAAGGCAGGATTAAAATCAGAGGACGTTTTTGTAAGTGTAGATGGTGTTTCAGTAAAGGGAATGAATTCATCTGAAGTTGCAGATATGCTCAAGAGTGAATCAGTTAAAACTTCAACAATAGTAGTTAAAAGAGATGATAAAGAATTATCTTTTAAAGTGAAAAAGGAAAATATAACATTATTTTCTGTTAGTTCAGATATAATTAAAAGCGAATCTAAGAATATTGGATATTTAAGTGTTAGCATATTTGGCCAAAGAACATATTCCGAATTTATAAATGCATTAGATAAATTAGAAAAAGAAAAAATGGATTCATTAATAATTGATTTAAGAGGTAATACGGGTGGATATTTATATACAGTTACCAATATGTTAGAAACTTTTCTTGAAAAAGATAAGGTTATGTATCAGATACAAAGTAGCTCTGGAATAAAAAAATACAAGTCAAAAAGTTTATCAAACAAAAAATATAATATAGTAATATTAACTGATAACAATAGTGCTTCAGCATCTGAAATAATGGCAGCTGCAATGAAAGAAGAATATGGTGCTATTATAGTTGGTAAAACAACTTATGGGAAAGGAACTGTTCAAGTAACTAAAACATTAAAAGATGGCGGAATGATAAAATATACAACTGAAAAGTGGTTAACTCCAAGTGGAAAAAATATTGATAAAGAAGGAATAAAACCAGACTATGATATTGATTTGGGAGATGAATATTCAAATAATCCAACTAGAGATAATGATAACCAATTACAAAAAGCATTAGAATTATTAAAATAATCTATTTACATATTTTATATGTTTTTAGATTTTTTTCTATTAAAAATAAAATATGATGATATAATATAATATATGAAAGAGAGATTATTATGAAGATTGGCGATAGATATAATATACATGGATATAAGCATAATAGACAACTTTATAAGGTATGGGATGAAACTATTTATTTAGATCAAACTGATGATTATTATGTATTTGCCAACAATAAGATAAAAGTAACTGAAAAAGATGGAAGAAGTTGGAGAACAAAAGAACCAGCAATAACATTTTATTATAAGAAAAATTGGTTTAATATTATTGCACAGTTAAAAAGTACGGGTGTATACTATTATTGTAATATATCATCACCTGTAATAATTGAAAATGATACAATAAAATATATTGATTATGATTATGATTTAAGAATATTCCCAGATGGTTCATATAAAATTTTGGATAAATCAGAATACGAATATCACAAAATGATAATGAATTATTCTAATGAATTAGATATTATCATAAAATATGAATTAGATAAGTTGATATTAAAATATAAAAATAAAGAAGATCCATTTACGAGGGATATTATAAATAAATATTATGATTTATATAAAAATTTAAAAAGTGAAAAATAATATGAATTATTTTTTTTATTTTGAATATATTATAATGTAGTTTTGATGTAAAAATATCATATTGTATGTGAAAAATAGCACAAAAAAAGAAAAAAAACAAAAAACGACAAAAAATGTAAAAAAGTTTTAAAAAAGTGTTGACACATATTTTTCATTATGGTATAGTTAATGTGCGCTGTGAAAAAAAGAAGACAGCAAATGATCTTTGAAAACTGAGTAAAACGTCATGTTTTTTTGAGTAACTAGGATTAAACAAAAATCAAATTTTTATTGAGAGTTTGATCCTGGCTCAGGATGAACGCTGGCGGCATGCCTAAGACATGCAAGTCGAACGAGATGGCCCAAAGAAGATGGAG
>CAPQQE010000096.1 GCA_948687865.1 uncultured Bacilli bacterium | reverse complement strand
TTATTTTCTATATCATTTAACATCTTTTGAAATCCTGGCCTATCGAAATTAGTTCCAGAGTATCCATCATCAACGTATTCTTCTACTAAATGTAATTCATTTTCTTCTATGTAAGATAAAAGTAAACGTCGTTGATTTACAATACTTTCACTTTCTTGATAATTTTTCTTATTCATATCTTCTTTTGATAATCTAATATATATTCCTATTAAATAATAGATTCCATTCTCTATTTTATCTACTATAAAATACATATCATTGTTGTATTTATTTCTAGATACTATATCCCCTACATTTATCATACTATCACCAATATATTTTATGCAAAATAAAAAATGAAGTTCTATACTTCACTTAATATTAATAATAAAATCTATCTATATTTTATAAATTATTACTTATTTCTACAAATTGCTCTAATGATATAGTTTCTGCTCTTACATTTAAATCTAAATTATATTTTGATAATATTTTTTTTATCTTTTCTAGATTATACCCTTTTAAGTTATTTCTTAAATTTTTTCTTTTATAAGTAAATGCATCTCTTATTAATTTAAAGAATAATTTATCATCTTTTAATTTATATTTATTTTCTTTCTTATTCATCTGAATTATTACACTATCTACATTTGGCGCAGGTATAAATGAATTTCTAGATACATTTATTATTTTTTTAATATCAAAATAGTAATTTAAGAATACTGTTAAAGAATTATAATCTTTTGTTCCAACTTTTGCACTTAATCTATCTCCTACTTCTTTTTGAACCATAATTACAATTTTATCAACATCTAAATTATCTTCAATAATCTTAGTTATTATTGGAGTAGTAATATAATATGGTAAGTTAGCAACCACATATAATTTATCATATTCATATTTCTCTATATCACTTTTTACATCTCTTTTTAAAAAATCACAAAAAATCACTTCTACATTGCTTTTATTTGATAAGGCATCCTCTATAATTGGTTTAAGAGTTATATCTATTTCATATGCAAGTACATTTTTTGCACTATCACATAAATACTTTGTTAAGGCTGCTGCCCCAACACCAATTTCTATTACCAATGTATTTTTATCAATTTCACTTTTATTTACTATATTTTCTAATATATTTTTATCTTTTAAGAAATTTTGACCGAATTTCTTTTTAAATTTGAAATCATATTTATCAATTAAATCTTTTTGCATACTACTCTCCTATATTAAATAAATTTAAAGCATTTTTTGTTGTTAATTTTATTACTTCATCTTGTGACATTTCTAGTTGTTCTGCTATTTTCTCAATTATATAAATAATATTTAATGGTGTATTCTTTTCGCCTCTTTTTGCTAATGGAGTTAAATAAGGAGAATCTGTTTCAACTAATAAATGATTTATATCTACATTTTTGACTAATTCTATTTGTTTTTTGTTATTTTTATATGTTATTGGCCCATCTATTCCTATATAAAATCCTATTTTAACAAATTCTTGTGCCATTTGAACACTTCCAGAATAACAGTGTATACTACCTTTTAATTTTCTATTTTTTAAGATATCATATACATCTTGAACAGCATCTCTACTATGAACTATTACAGGAAGATTATATTTTTCTGCGATATCAAGCATCTTATTAAATAACTCTTTTTGCTTATCCTTATTATCTTTTACCCAATAATAGTCAAGTCCTATTTCACCAATTGCTATAACTTTATTATTTTTTATTTGAGATTCAAGTAAAAGAATATCTTCTTCTGTTATATCATTAACTGTAGAATGATCATAACCTATAGATGCATATACATTATCATATTTATTTGATAATTCTAACACTTCTGCATTACTATTTTTATCAATTCCATTAAGTATTATTTTAATATCTTTTTCTTTGCATTTTTGTATAATTTCTTCTGCATTTTCATATTCACTATTATACATATGACAATGTGTATCAATAATCATTCTATCACCAACCTAAAAAGATTATATCACATTAAGATATAATCTTATATAAATTATTTTTGTTCATTTATTAATTTTAGTACACTATTATTCTTTTGTCTTGTTCTTAAAACTTGATCATATGTAAATCTACTTTCTTCATTTAATAATATTCTAGAGCAAGCTCTTAATAGTTTTGACAATATTGATTCTTCCATTAAGGTATTTAAACGATAGTATTCACAAGTTGATGATATTAATTCATTAATATCATGGTAAGATAAATTTTTAATTTCATCTTCTGAATAACTTTCATCATTTTTACTATAACCATATTTTGATAGAAACATATATAGATTTTTAATTTTAATTTTTTCAAGTTCAACCTCAACAAATTTCATATCTTCTTCTAACCCATACACTATAGTTTACTTCCTTCCTAAAATATTTATAGTATTAATAAATTATAATTTGTGTTTATTACATTCAATATCAGAATTATTTTCATTATAAGATTCAATATCTTCATTTGTTACTGGAATTGCTTTAATTAAAGTGTTATTGTTTATCACATCTAATCCTTTTGAAATGGAATTTATATTTTCTACACTTAAATCTTTAATATCGTTAACACTATTTATATAATTATAATCACGTAATTCATCATATATTTTTTTATAGTTATCATCACTTAATATTCTCATACCAAATATTGATACAGATATTACCCTAACGACAAAGATTTGTTCTGGATATTGTTGTAAAACATCCATATAGTACTCACAGATTTCATTTAATATTTGTTTTAATTTTTCTAAGGATAGTTCTTTAATTTGACTTTCTGTTATACTTGGATTATCCATTTTTATATTAGAAAAATTTAATATAAAATCATATATATTTTTACAATTTAAACTTAGCAAAGCATCTGAAATACTTACTAATATTCTTTTAAACTCTTCTATACTCATTATAAATCCACCTTTTATTATTTACCTTTCATCATGTCCTTTATATATTGAACTTCTTCTTCATAATTTAATCTCATAAAGATTGGCTCACCTTTTTCAATAACTTTAATATTTTTAATTAAATCGTATTTATCTAAACTTTCCCAAGTTTTTAATGATTCTTCTTTTATACCTAATTGTTCAAATATATTTTCTGATGTTTTTTTCATAAATGGATATATTAATATTGCTATTCTACGTAAAGATGATACATTACTGATTCTAATTTAGGTAAATCTTCATCACTCTTTGCAAGACTCCATGGAGATGTTTCATCAATATATTTGTTTGTTCTTGATACCAATACCCATATTTCTTTAAGAGCATTTGATACCTCTAAATTTTCCATTTTTTCTTCATATTTATTTTTTTGTTCTACTGAACATTCTTCTATTATTTTATCAAATTCTGTTTGAATAGTAGGATATTCTTTAATTATACCCCCTAAATATTTATTAACCATAGAAATAGTTCTATTTAATAAATTACTTAAGTCGTTACACAAATCAAAATTATATCTTTGGGCAAAATCTTCTGGTGTGAATATTGAATCTTGAGCATAATTCATAAATCTTAATAGATAATATTTTGTCGCATCAAGTCCATATCTTTCTATTAATGTTTCTGGGTAAACTACATTACCTACAGATTTGCTCATTTTTCCATCTTTCATTACAATCCAGCTATGAGCATATATCTTTTTTGGAAGTTCTAGTCCTAAAGCATGTAAGAATATTGGCCAATATATACCATGAAATCTTATTATTTCCTTTCCAACAATATGTAAATCTGCTGGCCAGTACTTATTAAATAATGTTTCATCATCTGACATGTATCCAAGACCTGTTATGTAATTTGTTAGTGCATCTAACCATACATATAAAACATGTTTTGGATCGTTTGGCATCTTTATTCCCCAGTCAAATGTATTTCTACTTATACATAAATCCTCTAATCCTGGATCAATAAAATTTTTAAATATTTCATTTTTTCTTGATTCTGGAACAATAAAATCTGGATTTTCTCTATAAAAATCTTTTAACCATTGTTCATATTTCTTCATATTAAAGAAATATGCTTCTTCTTTCATAGGTTTAACTTCACGTCCACAATCCGGGCACTTTCCATCTATTAGTTGAGATTCTGTGAAATAATTTTCACAAGGCATACAATATAATCCTTCATATTCACCTTTGTATATATCATCATTTTCTAAAAACTTCGTTACTATTTTGGTAACTGCGTTTATATGATAATCATCAGTTGTTCTTATAAAATGATCATAGTCTATATCCATTAGTTCCCATAGTTTTTTTACTTCTCCTGCCATTTTATCAACATGCTCTTTTGGGGTAACCCCATTTTTTTCTGATACAGTTTGTATTTTTTGTCCATGCTCATCAAGTCCTGTTAACATATATGTATCATAACCACGTAATTTTTTATATTTCTTTATACTATCTGTTAAAACTTCACAATATGCAGTTCCAATATGAAATTTTGCACTTGGATAATAAATAGGAGTTGTTATATAAAATGTTTTACTCATTTTTATTCACCCTTTTCTTTTGATGTAGATCCAAATCCACCAGTTCTTTCACCACTAGCATTGTCATTATCTACAATTAAAAATTTTTGAAATACTACTTGACCGATTACCTCTCCTTTTTTAACTTCTAAGGCTTCGGTTCCTACATTATAGTATGCAAACATAAATTCTCCATCATTATCTGGATTACAATAATAATCTGCATCTATTACACCAATTCCATTAGCAAGAACTAATTTCTTTTTGCCAGGATGACTTGAACGATTTGCAAGCATATACCATTCATCATCCATACAATATGCTTTTAATCCAGTATGAATAAGTGTTGGCTTACAACCTTTTTCAAAAACTGGTATTGTTATATCTTCTGCAGCTTCTATATCATAACCTGCGCTGTTTTTTGTCTTACGAACAGGTAAATTTATATTTTTATCTTCCCATCCCTTTGCTACTTCAAAGCCTCTTTTTCTTTCCATAATTCCACTTCCTTTTCATATTTTTAACATTAAAAAAGCCTAAACTCATATTTATTTTATCATAAGTTAGACTAGTTTTCAATTTATTCCATATAATTAACAAGTATTTTAGATGCTACTTCTAATATCAATTTATCTTCATTAGTTATTTCTTTATTTGATAGCATTATAATACTTCCAATAATATCACTATCTACTATAATTGGAATTATATAATAGTTTGCTTTTATTTTTTCTCCATCTATTATA
>CAPQQE010000095.1:1843-5237 GCA_948687865.1 uncultured Bacilli bacterium | reverse complement strand
TTTATTTTTCAATGTACTTTGCTGTCCATTTTTTCCGACAGCTTATTTAGTATAGCACTTTTAAATTCTAAAGTCAACACATTTTTTCAAAAAATTCAAAATTTTTTTGAATACTTTAAAAATAGAAAGGATTAGTATTAAAACTAACCCTTTTTTCTACTATATTTTACTAAAAATTACAGTTTTTTCTTTCATTGATATTTTACCAACTTCATATCCCTAGTCTTTTGCTTCTTTCTTATATGTTAAAAATGAATGGTCTAATAATACCTCTTTCTATAATTCTTTAATATATCTTAAATAATGCAACCTATTCTTTACTTATTACTTTTTTATTCCAACTTTTTTGATTGCAATGTGGGCATTTTAAATATCTACTTCTTCCTAAATGTATTGCCCAATATACATCTTTATAGCTGGGTACATATTTATAATGGCATTTTTTACATTCATAATATCCTGCAACCGCTTCAATTTTTAGCGCAAAGGAAATACCTATTAAAAATATTATAAATGAAGATATTCCAATAATAGCTATATGTGTTCTATCCTGCACAAATAAATTAGCTAATGTTATCGCACCTAAAACTATAACTGTGCTTATCACTCCTATTACAATTTCTAATTGTAATAGCATTATATTTTTTTCCTCCTCAGATTTCTTTAATTCTAATAAATTTTCTTCCATTTTTTTAGTATAATCATTCATACTTATCCTCTCCCCACTTAATAGTTCATTTACAGTAATACCAAGTTCATTACATAATTCAAGCATTATACTCGAATCTGGCATACCTTTTCCGGTTTCCCATTTTGATATCGCTCTATCCGTAATGTTTAATTTTTCCGCAAGCTGTGCTTGTGTCATATTTTTACTTTTTCTACATTCAGATATAAATTGTCCTATCTTTACTTGATTCATAAATTTGCCCTCCTTTGATATTATTGTAAAATCATTATATATAAAAGTAAACATACTAATCGTTGAGTGAGGAAAACAACGATTAGTAGATATTATTCTTTATCAAATAACTCATATCTTTTAAAGATAGTAATTATTAATAATGCTCCATTTATTTTTCTTCTACATTATTTTTATAACAACAAATTGACTATCTAATTTTTGTCAAGTCCTTTTTTATAAATTTATTATATTATTTTTTTGTATGGCAAACAAGCGAAAATGATATATTTTTTAAAAAAGTCTATCTTTTTCACTTCTTTTATGATAAAATTCAATTATGATTAGTTTTCTAAGAATTGTTTATTATTTTTGCACATAGAATATAACATTCTTAGAATTTTTGTAGAACAAGCAGTTAGGCTTTCGTAGTAGTGTTTGCCTTCTGCTTTTTTATTTTGATAATAAATATATACTGGATGCTCCGGATAATTTGAAGCACCTAGTTTTACTACCATTTGACTACAATTAAATAATATATATCGTGCATATTTGTTTCCTCTTTTTGATATTGCTCCCTTCACATTTATACTTTTTCCAGACTGTTTTATTGTTGGATCAAGTCCACAAAATGCTATTATTTCTTTTGCACTATCAAATCTTGTTATATCTCCTAATTCTCCAAGTATTTCTGCTGTTAATATTTCTCCAATTCCATAAAATGAATTTATTATTTTATAATATGGAGATAGCTTTGCTGTTTCTATCATTTTATTTCTTAATTCATTTATGATATTGTTATTATTCTGTACTATTTTAGCCATATCTGAAAGATTTTTTGTGTCTTCGTGTTCTTTATCAACTCCAGGATAAGAATTAATTGAAGCTGTTTTTATTGTTTCTGCTAACCTTTTATAGAAGTTTAAATTTCTTCCATTAGTCTTATATAAATTATTATATAATGCGTCAATTCGCTTTTCTTTTACTATCTCTGCATGTGGAAATTCTTTAATAAAGTTTAATGCTGTATCATCATAAATTCTTGTTGATTTAAAGATTTTCTCTAGCTCTGGAAAACATATATTTATTAATCTCTTGTATCTATTTTTACAGCTAACATTATTTTGTAATAAATAAAAATATTGTCTTGTCATTGCTTTTAAATTAGCATATAAATCTTTTTTAGATAAATCGTGATATTCTACTTCATTTACAAAAAATAATTTTGCTAATCTATAGCAATCTTCTTTATCTGTCTTTGTTTTTCTAATGGTATCATAATTGTTTTTTGTTGTTAAACTATTGATAACTAAAGTATTAAACCCGTTTTCTTTAAAATATCTTTCTACTGGCAAATGGTATGTACCTGTTGATTCCATAAATACTGTTAGATTTTGTGGCTTAATTTCATTTATTTGTTCTTTTACTTTATCAAAGTCTTGTAAGTTATGCTTTATCTCTTTTGTATCAATAAGTATTTTTCCATCACTATTCATAAGCATTATCATACTTTTATTTTTAGCAACATCTACACTTAATACTGTTTTCAAAATTATTCACCTACTTTCTTTTTGAACTTAAGTCTTTTACCACTACTATTATTTCATCATGCTTGTTATATAGAGTCGAAATAGCCCTCACTATCTAAAACTAAATTAATAATAGGAATAAAAGCCGAACTGTCAATTTAGTAGATTCTAAGACCTCTGTAATTTGATGTTCTAACTTAAATTCTTTGTAAATAATTTTACAACCAAAAAAATTAGATGTAAATTCATTTATTTACATCTAACAGTATACATGTAATTTATATATATTACATTGGTCTCAAATTTTTATTAAGTCTATCTACCATCCAAGTAATTCTACTTTTTCTTCCATCTTCTGTTTTAGCATCAAAGTATGCTTTTGCATAGGTTTTCTTTACTGATGGTGGCATTGACTGAAAATTTTTATATGCAAGTTCATATTTCTTTAATATAACTGATAATTCCCTGATATGTTCTTCTGTAATTTCCAAAGATTTTGGAGCATTCCATTGCCCATTAGATTTTGCTTCTTCTATTTTCTTTCTACCATATTCAGTCATAATTCCTTTTTCTTCAAGAACTTTAGTCAAGTTTTTATTTTTTTCAGACCATTTACTTTTATCTCTACGCATAGAAAAATATTTTTTATAAGTTTTATCATCTATGCTCTCTATCTGACCATCAATCCAGCCAAAACATAGAGCTTCTTCAAGTGCTTCACTTGCTTTTATTGTCTTTGGTTCTCCAGATTTTCTAAATAAAAGCCAAACACCGTTATTTGATAAACAATTTTCGGATAACCATTTTCTAAATTCTTCTCTATTAGCAAATTCTAATATACTATTCATTGCATATTCCCCTCTACAACTTACTCAAACAAATAATATCACATAATTATTTGTTTATCAATATTTCAAAAGGAGATAGTAATTAAACTATCTCCCTTAGTATATTTATTTTTTAT
>CAPQQE010000095.1:0-1803 GCA_948687865.1 uncultured Bacilli bacterium | reverse complement strand
AAATATTTTTTCATTGATTTCTGGCATTTTGATATTTGCTGGACCTACACAAGTAAATATTGCCCAAGTAAATTGGGGAATTTCCATAATTTCTAATCCTTTAGGAACAGAAAAGCTTTCATCATAGTCATCACCTATCATATAAGCAAAAGTGTTATTCCCCATAGTATCATCAAAGTTGACTGCATATTTAGGTTTTACTTTGCTAAATGGATACTTCACAAAAAACTTTTTCCATAGTTTAGGAATATCTTGCTTCGCACTTTCATATTTAAAGCTATCTTTTAAACCAACAACTTTAAAAGCTTCTTTTTCCTCAATTTTATACTCCATAGTATAACCACCTTTCAAAGTTAAATTTACTTTTAATGGTGCGAAATCCTTTATCATAGCACCATTATTACGAACTTCCGTAGGAGTAAATCCATGAAATCTTTTAAATGCTTTAGTAAAACTATCTTGGGAATCATATCCATATTCCATTGCTATATCAATTATCTTTTTGTCTGTATTCATAACTTCTTTACCTGCCATAGATAATCTTCTATTTTTAATATACTCTCCAACTCCATAACCGCAAATAATTGAAAATCCTTTTTGAAAATAAAATGATGAGATATAAGAATAGCTAGCAATATCCTCTATCTTTAAATCATTTGTTAAGTTATTTTCTATATAGTCTATAGCTCTACTAATTGATTCAATCCAGTTCATATTTTCTCCTTTTCATTCACAACTATATTTTACTTTAAAAGATTTTATTTTTCCCGACTTTTTTTGCTAAGATTTGTCTAATACCTTTATCATTGTACATAAGAAAACAGACTATTTCTAGTCCGTTCTTTAATTTTAGCAAGATATTGTTAATACATTTCCATTGTTATCAAATATAGCAAATTCATCTTTACCGTAAAAAGTTTTATGAAGTTCTTTAGCAATTTTCACTTTGTCTTTTAATTCATTATACACTGACAAAACATCATCAACAGTTATAAACAGTGTAAATGTCGGTACTATTTCATCAGTTTTCAAAGTTGGATATTCACTAATTAAATTTTCTTGTTCTTGTAGCATTATAGAAATTTTATCCTTATTTAAAATAGCAAAATTCAAAATTTCTCCCTCTTCTGGTACACTTAATACTTTTGTAAAGCCCAACTTTTCTTCATAAAATTTTACAGTCTCTTTTACATTTTTAACCATAATATTGGTTGTTATTGTTTCATACATATATTTCTACCTCCAATACAATTATAAAAGAAATAATTTAAAACTGTATTGTAAAAAACGGACAATTATTTATAATCTTCCATTATCTTTAAAGGCGAAATACCTGTATATCTCTTTATTTCTTTTA
The DNA here is from genome assembly GCA_948687865.1 of uncultured Bacilli bacterium. The sequence continues at coordinate 446 of CAPQQE010000095.1, read as the reverse complement.
TGAAATGTGATTGATCATAAAATCCACAAAATAAAGCAATATCTATTAAATTCATTTTTTCCTCTAACATTAAAGTTAAACACAAATGTAATCTTAATATGTTTAGTAATACTTTTGGTGATACACCAAAATTTGCTTTAAAAACTCTATATAGATTTCTTTCATTATATCCTAATTTCTTTGCAATTTCTGTTACACTTTGTTCTTTTGGATTTTCATATAATTTTTCTACTACTTCCATAAATGGAATTTCTTTTTGTTCTTTTGCTTTTTGTAATATATACCCCTTTAAATATTCTATTCTTTCATTTGTATTTTTTAAATCTAATATCCTATCTATATTAACTTCTTTTTCTATATCACTAAAAGCTATTTCTTCATCCATTACTCTATCTGCTGATATATTGAAAAGCAAATAAAATATGCTAGGTTTCAATCTAACTCCC
>CAPQQE010000094.1:4579-5366 GCA_948687865.1 uncultured Bacilli bacterium | reverse complement strand
CTGGCATTCCAGGTTCTCCTCAAGAATACTCTCCAATTAATAACGAAAAAAAGGCTAAAGCAAGACAAAAAGTAATTTTAAATTCAATGGTTAAAAACGGATATATAACTAAAGCAGAGGCAGATAAAGCATATAATACAAAACTTACATATTATGGAAAAAAAGATACACTTAATCTATCTACTTTGATGTATTATAAAGACGCAGTTATGAATGAACTTGAAAATCTTGATGTTATACCTAACGATTATTTAGATACAAATGGAATAAAAATTTATACGAATCTTGATGTTGATGCACAAACTAAATTAGAAGAAGCTGTTAAATCTAATATTGATGATAATAATCTAATTGAAACTTCTAGTGTTATGATTGAAAACAAAAGTGGCAAAATAATTGCGCTTATTGGTGGTAAAAATTATGAAAAAAGTCAATATAATAGAGCAATTTATTCTAAAAGACAAGTTGGATCCACTATGAAACCATATCTACATTTTTATCTGAACCTACCACTTTTTCTCTTGGAAATGATAAAACATATAGTCCTTCAAACTTCAATAATATTTATCCATCTAAACCAATACCTTTATTACTAGCAATCGCATACTCTGATAATATTTATGCTATTAAAACACATTTATTTTTGGGAGAAGATGCCATTATCGATATAGCTAAAAAATCGGGTATCAAAACTAATATAGAAAAAACCGTATCATTACCACTTGGAACTGAAGAACTAAATATAATAGAGTTAACAAATGCATATTCTACAATTGCCAATGAAGGG
>CAPQQE010000094.1:1520-4542 GCA_948687865.1 uncultured Bacilli bacterium | reverse complement strand
CATAGAAGTAATAGTAAAACTGTACTAGATTATAATTATACATATGTATTAAGTTCTTTACTTAATAACTGCTATGATATTAACTTAACGGATTATACTTCTCCTACTTGCCTTAGTATCAGACCAAAATTAACTAAGACATATGCGATTAAAACAGGATCAACTAATACAGACTCTTGGGTTATGGGATATAATAAAGATTATACTCTAGGCGTTTGGGTTGGACATGATAAAAATGAAACAATTACTAATAAAGAATCTAAAATATCTAAAAATATATGGGCAGACACTATAGAAAATTATCTCAGAGATAAAAAAGACTCTTGGTATGAGAAACCTGATAAAGTAGTTTCTGTTTTAGTTAACCCACTTACTGGTAATCTAGCTACTAATTCATCAAGCAAAAAGAAGATAGTTTATTATATTAAAGGAACTCAGCCAACAACATATGATGAATAAAAAAAACCAAATTAAATTTAGTTCTCATCATCTACTTTAATTACAAATTGGTATAAGTTATCAAATTCGTACTCATCCAAATTTACTTCATATCCTAATGATTTTATTTCATTTATTACTGTACTTATTTTTTGTCTTACATTATTTATGTTTTTATAATCTAAATTTGTAATTTGATTTGTTTCTTCTATGTAATCATCAATTATTTCTATATCTTCATCTTGATCTTCCTCTTTTGGTACTAAAAAATTATTTATATCCTGAATATCATCTAAAATTATATCTTCATCATTACTATTTTCTTTACTTAATCCTTCATTAACAATAAAATTTGGAAACTCAAACAATTTATCTACTTTTTTAGTAGATAAATTTGGGATATTAATAAATTCATCCTTTTTTAACTTATTATTTATTAAAACTTCTGTATCCCTTACATTTAACCTTTTATTTATTATTTCATTTAATATTTCTACTTGATCTATTTTATTATCTAATCTAAGCATGCTTCTTGCATGTCTTTCTGATATTCTATTATTTAATAATGCATCTTGTACTTTTTCATCTAAATTTAATAATCTTAATTTATTTGAGACAGTAGCCTGAGTTTTACCCATTCTACTTGCTAATTGGTCTTGAGTTAAATACTCTCTATCTAATAATTTTTGATATGATTTTGCCTCTTCTATTGGTGATAAATCTTTTCTTTGTATATTTTCAACAATTGCTACTTCAGCAGATTCATTGTCATTTAAATTTATAATAACAGCTGGTACTGTAGATAAACCCACGATATAAGAAGCTTTATATCTTCTTTCTCCTGCAATTATTTCATATTTATCGCCTATTTTACGTAAAACTAGAGGTTGAATTATTCCATGTTGTCTAATAGATTCTGCAAGCTCATTTAATCCCTGTTCATCAAATGATAATCTTGGTTGAAATCTATTTGGAATTATATCATCTAGTGATACTTCAATTATTTCTCTTTCCCTTTCATTCATACGTAACTACCACCTTTTATTCTTATGTACAATAAAAATCCATTTTTTACAATGGATTTTTACTAATTTTATTAAAATTACGTGGGTAGATTTTTTTTGTATTACTAGTTTTTTTTATTTTAATTATATTTCTAATACTTTCTTCTTTTGGAAGAGTAAATTCTATTACTTCCTCAATTTCACTGGATAACTTTTCTAAAGCACCTTTTGACTCTTCTATCTCTATATCTATTTTTGCTTTCATAGGAATAAAATATCCATTTACTTTTAACATTGGTATACATAACTCACTTAATATATTTAGTTTTGTTACTGCCCTTGCGGTTACTATATCAAATTTCTCTATATTAAACTTTGCAAATTCTTCTGCTCTAGAATGAATTGCTACTATGTTTTTTAAATTTAACTCTCTTATTACTTCATTTAAAAAACTTACTCTTTTATTTAATGCATCAACTAATGTTACATTTAATTTTTCAAAGAATATTTTTAGAACTACTCCAGGAAATCCTGCGCCTGTTCCTACATCACATAATGAATTTACATGACTTAAATCTATACTTTTATATAAGGTTAAACTATCATAAAAATGTTTTAAATATACTTCTTCTTTTTTTGTTATAGATGTTAAATTTATTTTATTATTCCATTCTATTAACAAATTGTAATAATTTTCTAATTTTTGTAATTTATCATTATTTATTTCTATTCCTAATTTTGTTACTTCATCTATAAATTCTTCTTTATTCATTAAAGTACCTCTTCATATATATAGAAAGTATTGATATATCTGATGGATTTACTCCACTTATTCTTGATGCTTGTCCAAATGAAGATGGTCTTACTTCTTTTAGTTTTATTCTTGCTTCACTTGCAAGATTTGGAACTTTATCATAATCAATATCTACTGGTATTTTCTTATTTTCTAATTTTCTCATTTTTTCTGCTTCTTTTTTTGTTTTTCTTATGTAACCTTCATATTTTATCATTATTTCTGCTTGTTCTAGTTCTAATTCGTTATATGATTTATCTAATAAATTTATAACATCTTCAATTTTAATTTCTGTTCTTTTTATATATTCATATGCATTTATATTTTTACTATCTTTTATCTTTATATTTTTTAATTTTTCTATTATTTCATTGATGTTTTTTTCTTTATTTATTAGTTTATTGTATCTTTCTTCATCAATAAGCCCTACTTCATAACCATATTTTCTAAGTCTTAAATCTGCATTATCATGTCTTAGAAGTAATCTATATTCTGCTCTTGATGTTAATAATCTATATGGATCTCTTACTCCTTTAGTTACTAAATCGTCTATTAGTACACCTATGTATGATTCATCTCTACCTAAGACTAGAGCTTCTTTATTTTCTAATTTTAGTGCAGCATTAATTCCTGCGATTAATCCTTGACCTGCAGCTTCTTCATAACCACTTGTTCCATTAATTTGACCTGCTGTATACAAATTTTTAATAATTTTTGATTCTAAAGACGGATACATTTGTAACGGATTTATTGCATCATACTCAATAGCGTAGGCGTATTCTAAAAT
>CAPQQE010000094.1:0-1510 GCA_948687865.1 uncultured Bacilli bacterium | reverse complement strand
CACTAGTCCCATTTATTTGTCCTGCGGTAAATAAATTTTCTATTATTTTAGTTTCTAAAGAAGTCTTTAAATCCCTTGAATCAATTGCATCATATTCTATAGCATATGCATATCTAAGTATTTTGGCATTTTCAAGACCAGGAAGACTATGTACCATTTTTTCTTGAACATCATATGGCATACTTGTTGAGAATCCTTGAACATATATATCATCATAATATATGCTTTCTGGTTCTAAGAAAAGTTGATGTCTTTCTTTATCTGCAAATCGCACAATCTTATTATTTTATCTTCTATTGATGGACAATATCTAGGCCCTGTTCCTAAATTTTCATAAAAACCACCATACATACTTGATTTATCTAAGTTATCTTTTATTATTTGATGGGTTTCATTTGTTGTATAAGTTAAATAACAAGGTACTTGATTCTCTACAGTATAATATGCCTCATTATCAAAAGAAAAAGTATATAATTTATTATCTCCATCTTCTCTCTTTGTTTTCGAAAAATCTATAGTACTTCTGTCTATTCTAGGTGGAGTTCCTGTCTTAAGTCTAAGTATTTTAAATCCTAATTTTTCTAAGTTTTCACTTAAATATAAAGATGGTCTTGTTCCTTTTGGACCTGATACAGTTCTTTTATCTCCAACTAATATATTTGCTTTTAAATATGTACCTGTAGTTAATATTACTGTATCACACTCTATTTCTTCTCCTGTGGATAATTTAATTCCTTTTATTTTATTTTCTTCTACTATTAAATCTTCTACTATCTCTTCTAATATATCTATATTTTTATTTTCTTCTAAGAGTTTTAACATTTCTCTTGGATATGCAATTTTATCACCTTGTGCTCTAAGTGATCTAACCGCAGGACCTTTACTACTATTTAATAATTTCATTTGAAGTAAGGTTTTGTCTGCAACTTTTCCCATAAAACCGCCTAAGGCATCTATTTCTCTAACTACTATTCCTTTAGCTGACCCTCCTATTGATGGATTACAAGGCATCATAGCTATAGTATCTTTACTACCAGTGATTAGTAAAGTTTTATGCCCTTTATTAGCAGTTGCAAGTGCTGATTCACATCCAGCATGTCCTCCTCCTACTACAATTACTTCATACTTCATTTTCTGCACCCTCTTTTTTGCATTTGTATTATACTACAATATTAAGTTTTATACAATTAAGAAAGCAGATTAATTATCTGCCTTTAGCTTTTTAACATTATTATTTCTATCAGATTTACTTATATATTCCATATATTTATTTAGATAATCATTATAAATATTTAAAACATATTCTTCTTTTATGTTAAGTAATTCTGATATTATACTTGGTAAGTATCTTATTTCACCAAATAATAACATAAATATTATATATTCTTCATCTATTAAAGTAGATACATCTACCATTTGAAATAGTATATTCCTATCTATTTTATCAGTTTTTATAATACCATTCTTTATTTCTGCTATTTCTTCTACTAATTTTATTATTAAATCTTCT
>CAPQQE010000093.1 GCA_948687865.1 uncultured Bacilli bacterium | reverse complement strand
CATTATCATTTGATATCAATGAAATAAATTCTTCTTGTATATCATTAGTATCTTGATACTCATCTATCATTATTTCCCTTAAATTATATTTTATCTCATTTCTAACATTTTCATTTTCTCTTAATATTTTTATAGATAAAAATGCGATATCATTAAATTCATACATATTATTTTCTAATTTATAATTTGTTAGTTTTTCATTTAATCTTATAATAATGTTTATTATACATTTTACATATTTTTTTGTAGTTAAAATGGAGTTATATATATCTTCTCTTGAATCATATACACAGATATATTTAAGATCTTTAATTATAGAAACTAATTCATCTTTTAATATTTTTTCCTCATCTGTTAATTTCATTAATTTAGGTAATTTAATGTCAATATTTAGTATTATATCATTATAACTTTTACTGTTTATAAATTTAATTATTGAATCATTTAATTTATTATATTTCCCATTTTCCATCAAATAAGAAAGTTCCTCTAAAATATTCTTTATTTTATCTATCTTCGATATAAGAAATGATTCAAAATCGCTAATGCCATTTTTTATTTTATTTATATCAAAATAATTTTCTATATAATTATTTAAATAGTCTTCTTTATCTATTTTAAGTTCTAGGCTAGAGAATATATTAAGTATATTATTTCTTACTTCAATATCATCTTTTATACAAAAGGTACTTATTAAATTTTCAAAATCTTTATCTTTGCTTTCATATAATTCTTCAAATATTTGATCTAATAATTCTTCTTTTTTTAAGTTTATAATTGTTGAATCTGTTATTTTTATATCCTTTGGTAAATTTAGAATATAATGGTATCTTTTTAAAACTGATAATGCATAGCTATCAAATGTTGTTATATATGCTGAATCTATAAGTTCAAGTTGATTTTTTAATGACTCTTCCTTTTGAATCTTTTTTCTTATTCTTTCCTTCATTTCTTTAGCGGCGGCTTTTGTAAAAGTTAATATTAAAAGTTCATTAATATTTATTCCCTCTTTTAATTTCCTAATTACTCTTTCTGATAGAACTGCTGTCTTACCAGAGCCAGCACCTGCGGATACTATTATATTTGTTCCATCTTCATTTATCGCGTCAGTTTGTTCTTTTGTCCATACTGGCATAAAATCACCTACTTTATTTAATTTTTTCTAAAAACTCTAAATTTTTATATTCATCCAAGTTAATTATATCTTCTTCTTTCATATAACATATATCTTTATACTTACAGTATTCACATCCCTTAAGTTCTTTCCCTATTCTTTTTGGATTTATATCAAATTTAACATCTAATATATCATTAAATGCATTATCTATATTATTTGATACAATAGTAGTTAATTTATCTATTTGATCTTTTGTTATTATCTTTGAATAAGAATAAAATCCATTATTTCCTTGTTTTAATGACTTTATAACTTCACTATCTTTATATGTAAAATCAAATTTTTCAATTAATTTTTCATTATCAATTGTATAACCTTGTAATTTTAAATTATCTTGTTTTTGTTTTAAATATGTTTTATTATTATCTTTTATAAATTCATTATTTAATATTTTTTGAAGATAAAAACCTATTACTTCTGCATTTTTAAATAAACCATTTTTTGTTAAATATAAATAAACTGGAAGCTGCATATCTATTCCATAAATTGTGTTATTAAGGTTTGTATGTGGATAACCAGTTTTATAATCTATTATTACTAGGTATGTTTTATTGTTTTCCTCTTTATATAATATTTTATCAATAATGCCCATAAATGTAAGTGCAATATTACCTTCTTTATTTACATATACTTTGTTTTCATATAATGCCTTATCTAGTGAATTAAAACTATTTTGTTTATTTATTACATCAATTACAAATTTTAATTCTTCTTTTAGTTTTTTTATAAAGAATTTCTCTTTATTATTAAATATTTTATCTTTTACTAAATCATTAAATTCAGTATCAAAATCAAATCCTTCTTTAAAAGCTTTTGATAATATATCGTGAAAAATAGTTCCAATATTTTGAGCAAAGTTTTCTTCAAATTCTGTAATTCTAAGTATATTATTTAAATAATATCTAAAGTTACATCTATTATAATTATCTATACTTGAATAAGATAATAATAACTTACCACTTAAACTATTTTGAAATTTTAATTTATCTATTCCTTTAAATTTATTATTATATTTTAAATAATTGTCACCATATTTATTATTAAATAATAAATCTATAGTATTATCTTTTTTTCCATATGCTATAAAATTATCCAATTTCTTACCTAAAGTAATACTGTTATATATATTTGAATATTTATATTTTTTATCTATATTTTTAATAACATTTAAATTTAGTTCCTCTATTAATAATGAAGGCATATAACTATCAAAATTAGTCTTTAACTTATAAGTTATTATTAAATTTTTTATATCTTTAATTATATTAGTTATTATTTTCTTTTCTATTGAATTTTTTTCATTAGAATCTTCAATTCCTAATACCCTCTTAATTTTATCAGATAAATAATCTTCATCTTTATTAATTACTGGTACATTTCCCATATTAAATCCAAGTAAAAATATATAATCATCATCATCAATAATATTATTTTTTAAATCTATGATTGATATTGCATTTTTATATTTAACTTTATCAATATTAGTCATTGAAAATTCATACCTTAATATATTAATCAATATTTTTTTATTATCTACAAATATATATTTGTTTAATATATTTATAATTTTATTTATAATATCATTATTTTTTTCATTTTTATTTTCATATTTATTTTTTATATAATTTAGGGATTCATTAACATTATTTTCTTTTAGATAATCTAAAAAATCACAAGCTATAAGACTTGATATAATTCCTTTATTTATATTCATATTAATTGGTATATTAAATAAATCAAACACTCTTAATATTTCTGATTCATATTCACTTGTTACTCCAGCAAGTTTTATATTTTGCACTTTTACTTTATTATTAATTAAATCTAATATTTTACTTGCGATAAAATAAACTTCATCTTCTATTGTTTGAAATTCGTATACATTATGATCATAATTTCTATATTCTTTTTTTATTATTTTTACAGTTGTTACTGTTTTAATTTTATCTATTATTTTTAAGTCATATTTAGATATATAATCATATCCAAATATTATTATTTCTTTATTTTTTAAAAGATTATTTATATTTTTATCATATATTAGCAAATCATTATCATGTAAGTCTTTTTTTATTTTAACTAAGTCACTTAATTTTTTATCTTTGTAATTAACATCAATATATTTTATATTATTTAAATACATTATAGCTATATCATAATTTATATTATATTGTCTCATTAAATAATATATACTTTTTTCATCATAGTTAAATGTAAAAGAATTAATTAATTCATTTAGTGACATAATTTTAACATTATAAATTGTTTTAACTTTAGATAACTCTAATAATACACTTTTTTTTATATTATTTGGAATAACTAAAATTATATTATCACTTATCAATCCTTTTAACATATTACCACCTAAAAATTATTATATCATGTATATTTAAAAAGTTTGCTTAAATTAGCAAACTTATTTAATTAATTCATATAAATATGGTGTATCTTTTACATAACCATTTTTTAAATCATTAAAAATATCTTTCAATTTTTCTATTCTATTATCCTCATCTACTAGTTTATCTAAATCATATGAAGTAATAGAATCAAAGCTTTTATCTGTTAATAATGAATATGTTGAAAGTAAGAATGATATTTTATCATTATTAATTGATACCTTCTTCTTTATACGATTTCTTTTAAGATAATCTAAAAGAATAGTTGAAATTGCATTAACAGGAATTTTATCTAATGAGTATGATAGAACATCTAAGAAATGATGATTTTTATCTTTATCAATTCTAATATTACCAAAGTTTAAATCTCCCACTATAATGCCATCATTTTCATGTATTGCTTTTAAATTTTCTGATATAGAAAGTAACATGTCAAGTACTATATTATAACTATAAAAAGCAGGAATATTTACTAAATCTACTCCATGTATATAATCTTCAATAGTACCAACTAAACTATTATCCACTATTTTAAATTCAGGCACGACTATACTATCATTTATCTTCTTTTTCTCTAATATTTTTAATTTTTCAGCTTTTAGAGTTAAATCATAAGAATTTAATTCTTCTTTAAATAATTTATATAATTTTATTCTTCCAGTAGCATCCTTTTTTGTATATATATCACTTTCAGAACTTTGTATATCTAATTTAGTTAATTCGCTAAAATCTATATCATTATAATTTATAGTTTCCATATTTATACCCCTTTTTCAGGTTTAATATTTTATCAAAAACTATAATATTCGTCAAATTATTCTAGTATTTCTAAGATTTCTTCATTAACGTATCTTTCATATATAGTTAATTTATCTTCTATATCAACTGTTGCGAGTAATATATCACTAACTTTTTTACCTTTTACTTTTAATTCATGCATTAACCACTCTTCATCTTTATTTATCTTACTTAAATTACCATTCATTATATTTCCATCAATAATTACATTTGCACATAACCCTTGTTTTTGAGCCTTTAAATCCATGTCTTTAATAGTTACATTTTTATATTCCCCTTTTGGTAAGAAACTCACCTTACCGTTTGCCTCTAGTAAAGCATACTCTATTTCACTTAAATCAAAATATCCACTACCTCTTGCTTCTTCAAGTAAATCATTAACATCAAACTTAGTTTTTTTCATTGTTTTATATAAAAGTTTACCATGTTGTATTAGTACTGTTGGCGCCCCTATGAAAAACTTTCTTAATTTTAAACTTTTCATAGTAAGAACTGATATTATGTACGCAATTAGTCCAAATATTATGATAGCAAACATAGCATTTATAAAATCTGCTTCTAAGTTTATTGCCATTTCTGATGCGAAATTACCTATTGATATACCTATTACATAATCAAATAAACTAAGTTCTGATACTTGTTTTTTTCCAAGTAATTTAGTCATAAAAAATAAAGTAGTCATTGCAATTACACTTCTTATAAATACATTCATTAAATCATTATTAAAAAAATCCATATTAATCACCTAAAATTAGTATGGACTTTTTATTTAATTTAATACAAATATACCAAAATTCAAATAAGAGGCAAATAGTAACCATAATATATATGGGATTTGCAAATATGCAGATACTTTATCAATTTTAAAAAATACTGATATCATTGTTATTACAAGAACTATAAGCATAAGTATAAATAAAAATGCTAAAAAATATTCTTTAAGTCCAAAAAATATTGGTGTCCATAGCGCATTTACTACTAATTGAATTATATATATAAGCTTAGCATTATCCTTATTCTTATTATTAGTACTAGTTACCCTATAAATAGATA
>CAPQQE010000092.1 GCA_948687865.1 uncultured Bacilli bacterium | reverse complement strand
ATTGTAGGTTTAATACTATTTATAAGTTGGAAGAAAGATAGACCTAAAGATGCTAAAGTATCGGGTATATGTGCTTTAGTAAGTATAATATTGTTAATTATATTTTATATAGTTATATTTATAATGCTTTCTTCTTTTTCCTTACCATATATAGACTAGGTATTGTTACCTAGTTTTTCTTTTTTATTTGGGAAAAAGATGTTATAATATATCTCAGGGTGATTTATATGAATGAGTCTTTAGAATTTATATATAAGTATGTAAACAAAGATGAATATGTAATATGTGCTACTTCAGGTGGAGTGGATTCTATGACACTTCTTTATTTATTGACTTTAGTGAAGAAAAAAATAAATATAAATATAGTTTGTGCTCATATAAATCATAATCTTAGAGAAGAAAGTTATGAAGAATTTGAATTTGTAAAAGAATATTGCAATAAAAATGATATAATATTTGAGGGAATTTTACTTAATAAAAATATTACTGGTAATTTGGAATCTGAATTTAGAAATAAAAGATATGAATTTTTCGATAAAATTGTAAAAAAGTATAATTCAAAATATTTAATGACTGCACATCATGGTGATGATTTAATTGAGACAATTTTAATGAGAATAGTAAGAGGATCATCAATTTTAGGATATGCTGGTTTTGAAAAGATAAGTAATAGGGATAATTATTATATATTAAGACCTTTAATTTATTATACAAAGGATGATATATATAATTATGCACATAAAAATAATATAGAGTATAGAGAAGATATAACTAATCAAAGTGATAAATATACAAGAAATAGATATAGAAAATACATATTACCTAGATTAAAAGATGAAAATAAAAAAGTTCATAGAAAATTTCTAAAATTTAGTGAAGAATTAGAATCATCATCAAATTTTATTAATAAATATGTTGATAAATTATTAAATGAAAATTATAAGAATTCTATATTATACTTAGAAAGTATAAAAAAAGAAGAAGACTATATATTAGGTAAAATAATATATAAATTATTATATAAGATATATAAAAATACAATAAGTGAAATAAGTGATAAAAATATAAATGATATTATAAATATTATTAAGTCGGGTAAACCTAATATTAGTATAAATTTAAAAGATGATATAGTTGCCTATAAGAAATACAATACACTAGAAATAAAGAAAAATAATATTGTTAATGATTATAAAATGCTTTTAGAAAATGAAACTAGAACATATTTAGGAGTAATAAAAAAAGTGGATGAAACAAAATTAACAAATAATTATGTATGTCATTTAAATAGCAATGATATAAAATTACCAATATATGTTAGATCAAGAAAAAATGGAGATTTTATTGAAGTATTAGGATTAAATGGTAAGAAAAAAATTAAAAATTTATTTATAGATGAAAAGATGGATATAGACATTAGAGATAAATATCCTATAGTTGTTGATAGTAATGATAATATTTTATGGGTTCCTGGAATAAAAAAATCTAAATATGATAGATTAAAAGATGGAAAGTATGATATAATATTATGGTATGTGAAGGAGGAAAATGATGAATAAAAATGTAAAAAGAAATATAAGTCCTTATATTGCATTAATTTTTATAATAATAGTTATATATCTTATAACAGGTGGAACTGGCACTGTAAACAAATTAAGTTATTCGGAATTTCAAAAAGAATTAGGAAATAACAAGGTAGAGGAAATAACGATTTCACCAAATGCTGAAGGGTCGACATATAATATTGAGGGTAGACTAAAAAAATATGATAAAAATGAATCCTTTTATGTAGTTGCCCCATTAAGTGATGAAACACTTAATTATATAGATTCGATGAAGGAAAAAAATAACTTTAAGATGAAGGTATCTGCAGATCCAGCATCTAGTTTAATTGTGAAATTTTTAAATTGGCTTCCTTATTTATTATTAATAGGTTTTGGTTCATTTTTTGTTATCAAACAATTAAGTAGTATCAGTAATAGTAATAGTAAATCAATGGATTTTGGAAAAAGCAGAGCTAGACTTCAAGAAGATAAAGATAAGGTAACATTTAAAGATGTTGCAGGGTTAACTGAGGAAAAAGAAGAATTAGAAGAATTAATTCAGTTTCTAAAGGAACCAAAGAAATTTACTAAAATGGGTGCTAGAATTCCAAAAGGGGTACTTTTAGTAGGGCCTCCAGGAACAGGTAAGACATTACTTGCTAAAGCAGTAGCAGGAGAAGCAGATGCACCATTTTATTTCATAAGTGGTTCAGACTTTGTTGAATTATTTGTTGGTATAGGTGCATCAAGAGTTCGTGATATGTTTAGACAAGCTAAACAAACTGCGCCATGTTTAATATTTATAGATGAAATAGATGCTGTTGGTAGACAAAGAGGAACTGGATTAGGTGGAGGACATGATGAAAGAGAACAAACATTAAATCAGTTATTAACTGAAATGGATGGTTTTGGAAGAAATGAAGGCATTATAATAATAGCTGCTACTAATAGACCAGATGTACTTGATCCAGCACTTTTAAGACCAGGTAGATTTGATAGACAAATTACAGTATCACTTCCAGATGCTAAAGGAAGAGAAGAAATATTAGAGGTTCATGCTAGAGATAAAATACTTGCTAAAGATGTTAATTTAGCAAATATTGCAAAAAGAACAATAACATTTAGTGGAGCTGACTTAGAAAATTTGCTTAATGAAGCGGCACTTCTTGCAGTAAGAAGAAATAAAGATGAAATAACAATGTCAGAAATAGACGAAGCACAAGATAGAGTTCTTATTGGTCCAGCTAAAAAATCTCATAAATATACAGAACATGAGAAAAAGGTAGTTGCTTATCATGAGGCAGGACATGCAGTTATTGGAATTAAACTTGATGGTGCAAATGATGTTCAAAAAATAACAATAATTCCACGTGGTATGGCTGGAGGATATAATTTAATGCTCCCAAAAGAAGAAACATATATGTCTACTAAAAATGAATTACTTGATAAAATTAGTGGATATATGGGAGGTAGAGTTGCTGAAGAATTAATATTTAATGAAATAACAACAGGAGCTCATAACGATTTTGAACAAGCAACAAAAATAGCAAGATCAATGGTTACAGAGTATGGGATGAGTTCACTTGGACCAGTTCAGTTAGAACATCAAGAATCTAGTGTATTTTTAGGAAGAGATTATAATAAAAGTAGAAATTTCTCAGATGCAGTAGCACTTGAAATAGATGAAGAAGTAAGAAAAATTATATCTGAGCAATATGAAATAACTAAGAAAATTATTTCTGAAAATACAGATTTATTAGAATTAATAGCTACTACACTACTTAAATATGAAACAATAACAAAAGAACAAATTGATTACTTAGTTGAACATGGTAAGATGCCTGATGAAGACATAGAAGATAATAAGGAAGAAACTAAAACATTAAAAGATTTAAAAGAAGAAGCAAAAGATTTAGGTATAAAAGGTTATAGTAGTTTAAATAAAGAAGAATTAGAAAAAGAAATTAAAAAACAAAAGGAAGAAAAATAATTCTTCTTTTATCGTATAACTGCAAATATTTTAAAAGGAGGAGTTTAAAATTAATAAGGAAAAAATAAATCCAAAAGAAGATGCCATTTTTGAAATTGATGATGATATAATAAAATCTTATATTATTTATATAAAAAAAGCTGAAAGATATATATCTTTAGCAAAGGAAAAGTATAATATAGATGTTTATAATATAATTAATTATATAAATAAAACTCTAGATTGTAATATTTTTACAACAAACATTGAAGAAATTAAAGAAAAAATAGAAAAGCTAAATGGTACTGATTACATTAATATAGGAGAAGAAATATCTATTTTAGGTGAAAATTTAAACGCAGTAGTTTTAGAGGAGAGGGATCATACAATCACTAAGATGAACAAATATATTAATAGTGAGAGTAACGACGAATAATAACTCAATAATAAGAATATAGTTAATGTTATGAAGGTTTAAATTTAACCATGCATATGTTGTTTTATTATTCGTAATTGTAAAATAATCTTATATTATAAATAAATATTAATAAATGAGATTTTTAATAATATAATTAAAGGAAATAGCACAAATGTATTGACTTTTATAAGTAAAAAGTGTTATATTATTAGTGCTGATTAATTGAAGTTTTGTATTATTTACAAAACTTTAATTTATAGAAAAATTGATACACCAGGTTGTGTGTAAAAGAAAGGAGTAGTAAAATGGCTACAATTAATCAATTAGTTCGAAAAAACCGTACTAAGAAGACTAAAAAGAGTAAATCACCAGTTTTAGGAGTTAGATTAAATAGTTTAACTAAGAGAACAACAGAAACTTCATCTCCACAAAAAAGAGGAGTTTGTACCCGTGTTGGAACTAAAACTCCAAAAAAACCAAACTCAGCTCTTCGTAAATATGCTCGTGTAAGATTATCAAATGGTAAGGAAATAGATGCATATATACCAGGAGAAGGACACAACTTACAAGAACATAGTGTTGTTTTAGTTCGTGGTGGACGTGTTAAAGACCTTATAGGTGTTCGTTATCATATTATCCGTGGAACTTTAGATACTGCTGGAGTTCAAGATAGAAAACAAGGACGTTCAAAATACGGTGCTAAAAAACCTAAAAGTAAATAATAATTAAGAAAGGAGATAACAATGAGAAAAAGACGTGCAGTAAAAAGAGATGTTTTAGCTGATCCAATTTATAATTCAAAAGTTATTACAAAACTTATAAATCAAATAATGCTTGATGGTAAAAGAGGAAAAGCTCAAACTATAGTTTATAAAGCTTTTGATATAGTTCAAGAAAGAACAAATTCAAATCCACTTGATGTATTTAACAAAGCGTTAGAAAATATTACTCCAGTTCTTGAAGTTAAATCAAGAAGGGTTGGGGGAGCAAACTATTCAGTTCCAGTTGAGGTTAGATCGGATAGAGCTCAAGCTTTAGCACTACGCTGGCTTGTAAATGCTTCTAGAAGTAGAAGTGGAAAATCAATGGCTGAGAAGTTAGCTAGTGAAATAATTGATGCTTCAAATGAGACAGGAGCAGCATATAAGAAAAAAGATGATACACATAGAATGGCAGAAGCTAATAAAGCATTTGCTCATTATAGATGGTAGGAAAGGATTAGAATATGGCTCGTGAATATTCATTAGAAAAAACAAGAAACTTTGGAATAATGGCACATATAGATGCTGGTAAAACAACAACTACAGAGCGTATATTATTCCATACAGGTAAAATTCATAAAATTGGTGAAACACATGATGGTGAATCACAAATGGACTGGATGGCCCAAGAACAAGAACGTGGTATAACAATTACTTCCGCAGCAACAACAGCATTCTGGAAAAATCATAGATTAAATATAATCGATACACCAGGACACGTAGATTTTACAGTTGAAGTATCAAGATCACTTCGTGTACTTGATGGGGCAGTTGCATTATTAGAT
>CAPQQE010000091.1 GCA_948687865.1 uncultured Bacilli bacterium | reverse complement strand
AATTAGGTCTAATCATAGGAATTAATTCTTTTAGTCTATCTAATATTTCTTCGTTTGAAATTTCTTTATTTTCTATTTTAGCAAGTTCTAATTTATCAATTAAATCAGCTATGCCTCCTTTTATGGCAAAATCAGTTTTTCTTCTTATTTCTAATTCTTCTAAAATATTAAAATAAAATTGTTCATAACTTTTTATTTGTTTTTGATAGTCAGCAGTAGATCTTCTATCAGAAAAATCTTGACCCCAATTTATTTCTATATCATTATATCCAGCAAGTTTCATTAAATCAACCATACTTAAATTTAATGTTTCAGCAATTCCTTTTAAATATAAAACATTAGGTTTTAATCTTTTACCAGCTTCAATACGAGAAACTTCAGCACAATCCATATTGGCTTGCCTTGCTAATTCTCTTTGAGAGATGCCTACTTTTTCTCTTGCTTCACTTATAATTTTTCCTAATTCAGTAGCATTCTTTTTCATTAAAGTAACCACCTTTCTTCGTTTCAACTGATATAAATATATCATAAAGTGATGAAAAAGTCAACAAAATTGTAATTACTATGTTGACAAACTCAATACTAAATGATATACTCAATTTGAAATTGATGTAAAACTCATCAAAAAAGAGAGGAGGAAAAGATATGAATGAAGATTACAAAGTTTCAAATACCAACAATAATTTGGAAAGATAAAAATATTCCAAAGGAAGCAAAATATATTTACTCTTATATATATGCTAAAGGTAGTGAACGAATTATCACAGATATAAATATAGGAGAAATACAACAAACTATCAAAATTAAAAATGAAGGTTTAAGAAAAAATCTTGAAGTATTAGAGAAATTGAAATATCTAGTATTTCAAGAATATGATACAGGAATGTATACAATAACACTTAACTAAAAAAGTTTATAGAACGTTAGTTATAAGAGGTACAGTAAGATTAAAGACTTATGTTAGTACCTATTCTATAAGATATAGAATGAATCAAAACAATATCTTTGGGGGATAGATATAAAACATCCTCCTAGGGACATTGCGCCCAAAAGTAGCTTAACAAATTACTAGAAACTATATTTTAAAGTTGGGATATATGGCTTTTATAAGGTATTTTATAGCTGTGCCAAGAATAATATTAAATGACCAAACTTGTTCCCAAACAGATAAGTTAGTTTATGGTATGATTAACTCATTATCAAATAATAAGGAGTATTGCTACGCTAGTAATAGTTACCTTGCTAATCAGTTAAGTGTTAAAGAAAAAACAATATCAAATTCTATTAATAATTTAAAAAGAAAGAAGTATATAGATGTTAAATTTATTAATAGTCAAAGAAGAATTTATTTAAACGAGACAATCGTAAGTAATGAAAATTCTAAAGTATTAGAAAAAAATGAGGATAAAAACATAGTAAAAAATTACCAAGATAAAAGAAAAGAATATACAAGAAAAAATTATAAGACTTCTAATAATTTAATTCCATATTGGATGGAACATCCAGAAGTTTGTAAATCGGAAGAAGCTAGTCCAGAAGAACAAGCATATATGGAAGATTTATTAAAGGAGTTTAAGGAGGATTGATATATGATTAAAATAGGAGGATATTCTTTATAAAGAATAATAAAGGGGGGTTTAGATAAAATGGAGGTAAATTATAATGTAATATATGTAACAAAAGATGATAAAGTAATTGAAGAAAATGATTTAAAAGATATTATAGCAAAAAAATTACTACGAGTTATATTAGCAAGTGAAGATGATAACGTGGCTTTAAATAATTCTTAAAATGATATATAATATCTTTGTAGATTTATATTTGCTACAACCAATCAGAATTGAGGTGTTGTAGTAGATGGAAAAGGTAGGTGTATATTGTAGACTATCTGATGAAGATAGATTCAAAAAAAATAAGAATGATGATAGTGAGTCAATCGCTAATCAAAAAAGTATGCTTTTAAAATATGCTTTGGATCAAGATTGGGAAGTTGTAGATATTTATTCAGATGATGATTATTCTGGAGCAGGAGTTGAAAGACCAGATTTTAATAGGTTAATTAATGATTGTGAAAATGGAAGAATAAATATTGTACTATGTAAAACACAAAGTAGATTTTCAAGAGATATGGAAGTAATAGAAAGATATTTACATAATAAGTTTATTGAATGGGGAGTTAGATTTGTAAGTATAGTTGATAATGCTGATACTAATAATGAAGCAAATAAAAAATCTAGACAAATCAATGGACTTGTTAATGAATGGTATCTAGAAGATTTATCTAACAATGTTAAAAAGTCATTGAAAAATAAAAGAGAAGATGGTTTATTTATGGGGAGTTTTGCTCCTTATGGATATATGAAAGACCCCAATGATAAACATAAACTTATTATTGATGAAAATGTCGCACCTATTGTTAGAGAGATTTTTGAAAAATATAAAAATGGACTTGGTTATCATAAGATATGTGCTAGTTTAAATGAAAGAAAAATATTATGTCCATCTCTTTATAAAAAATCTATTGGAAGTAATTTTGTATGTTGTAATTTTGATTATGATACTACTGGAATATGGACTCCAGACACAATAGCAACAATGCTTAGAAATGAAACCTATATGGGTAATTTAGTACAAGGCAAAAGAACAAACATTAGTTATAAAAATCATAAATCTAAAAGTGTTCCTAAATCAGAATGGAGTGTTACTGAAAATGCTCATGAACCTATTATTGATAATGAAACATGGTATTTAGTTCAGAGAAGATTAAAAAATCATCATAGACCAGCAAAAGATGGAAAAGTACACATTTTAAGTAGTAAAGTTTATTGCGCTGAATGTGGAAGAATATTTATGAGAAATCAGTGTAATATTAAATGTGCTGGTGGAGTTATAGAAAAAAGAGCATATCTACAATGTAAAGGCAATAAAAAATATCATACTTGTGATAATAATAGATCAATAAGATATGATATTATAGAACAATATGTACTTGATGCCATAAATGGTTTATTAAAAAAATGTAATCAAAAATTACTAAAAGAAGAATTTAATGAAACATTAGAAAGACAAAATAGACAAGATACGTTAATTACTAATTTAAATAAAGAAAAATCTAATCTTGAAAAGAAGTTAAATGAAAGTAAGTTGTACTTTAAAAATCTTTATATGGATAAGATGAAAGGTATTATATCAGAAGATGATTTTCAAATGTTAAGAGAGGAATATACAAAAGATGTTGAATCTTATCAAACAAGACTTGAAGATATAGAAAAACAACTTGATGAAACTGAAACTAGAAAAGAAAATTCAAAAGATATAGAAAGCATACTAAAAAAATATAAGAAAATTGATAAACTAACTAGAATAATTGTGGATGAGTTTATAGAAAAAATATATATTGGTGCATTAAATAAAGATACCAAGACTAGAGAAATTAAGATTGAATGGAATCTTGATTTATAAAATATAACCTATAAAAAATAAAAGAAATATAGTTTTTGGGTATAACAGGTGCGAGCCATGGGGGAAGTGATCCAGGGGCTAGTGGTAATGGAATTGTAGAGAAAGAATATGCTTTAAAAATAGCAGATTATTTAAATAAGAGGTTTAATGAGTTAGGAGTTAATACTACTCTTATTAGGAGTATGGATGAAACTGTTACACCAAATGAAAGGGTTAATAGAATATTAAATGCTTATGGTAACTCACCAGATGTATTAGTTATATCTAATCACTTAAATGCAGGTGGTCGTGGGTTTAGTTACCATTGTTAGATTTAATTGGGTATTTAGACGACGATATTTAAATGAAAGCACAGATGAATATAATTAATCAAAAATTATGTTTTTGTGGCAAGAATAGTCTTAAAATTGATTTCAAACACAAATTTCTTTGAAATACTAAAAGAATGTCGAAAAATGTGGTATAATTAGTATACAAGATAGCAGTATTTAATCTTTTTAAGATGGATACTGCTTATTTTTTGAAGTAGAGGTGTATGTATGGAAAATAATAAAGAAGTAAAAGTGGAGATTGCTAATTATTTAGTAGCTAATAAAGTAAATATTTTATTTGGTGCTGGAGCACCTAAATGTAGTTTGAAAAATAAAGATGATGAATTTCCATTAATGACTGATTTAGTTAACGCAGTAAGAAATGATATTAATATACAAGATTGTATTAATGATATAAAAAATAGTGAAACAGACCAAAAAGATATAATTATTGAACAGCTAAAAATTCATGAGAATAATGTTGAGGGTTTGTTAAGTTCACTAGAAAGTTTAAATTCATTTATTATTAACAAGGATTTAAAATGTAAGTTAGAAAATTTATTGATGTTAATAAAACATAAAATAATAAACAGAATTGATTCATCAGAAAAAGAACCATCGTTAAAGAGTTATGAAAAATTTTTTAGTAATCTGCGTGATCTTAATCAAGTTAAAAATTTTAATAATGTAGTTAATATTTTTACAACTAATTATGATATGCTATGTGAAGAAAGTATGGATAATTTAGGAATTCATTATTATAATGGATTTGTTGGAAATTATAAGAGAACATTTAATGCTAATTATTATAAATATAAATATGTAGAAAATATGGATTTAAACAAGAGCAAGTATTATCAGAAAAAGGATCACTTTAATTTATTTAAAATACATGGTTCGTTTTCTTGGAGAAATGATGAGTTTGGTGAATTGTATGAAGTTCAAGATTACAAAAAAAATATTATAGAATGTGAATTAATTCAACCATCATGTAATAAATTTATAAGTGTAGCATTACTCCCGTATTATTCTACATTATTAAGAGAATTTTCTAATAATATAAAACAAGAGAAGAGCGTACTATTAACAATTGGATATGGGTATGGAGATTTACATATTAACTCATTAATTAAGGAAGCTTTAATGTTAGACCAATTTACTTTAATTGCAGGTGTTTATAGTGAAGAAAACAAAGAATATGTTGTGAAACAACTTGGAGGGATGAAGAACAATATTCAATTTGTTTTTGGCGACGATTCAACATTACAAGGTATAGCCAAAAGTATAGATCAAAAAATTCATGGTGATAGTTATGAAAAATAAATCAATTGAAGTAGGAAAGATTGTAATTGTTGATGGAGTATATGTTACTATTGAATTATTTGAAAATTTGACTACTTCACAGTATTTAACTTCTTTATCAAAGATTTATGAAATAGGAGGTGTAGGTAATTATCTTAAATCGAAAAAACTAGATGGGGAACTTATGATTGAAATATTATCGGAACAGGCATGTGAGTTTGACTTAAAATCTAATCAGGATATTATTATTAAACCTAAAATATTAAGAACTATAAAAGGTAAAATTAAGGGGAAAATATTTTATAATGGTATTTATAGAATGGGAATTTATGATTCACCAATGGTATTTGATTCAATATATTTAGCAGAAAAAGAGGATGTAGAAAAAATATATACCTCACAACTTAACAATGAAAGATATATAATTG
>CAPQQE010000090.1:1936-5536 GCA_948687865.1 uncultured Bacilli bacterium | reverse complement strand
AAAGTATTACTATTTAGTAATTTCTAATTCATTAGTAATGATTGACAAAGCTGGATTTACAATTGGAAGTGAAAAAGAAATAAAAAAATTTATATATGATAAAAGAAAAGCAAGTATAAATTAAAAGTTATGTGAATATATAAGTAACTTTATAAGAAAATAAAAGGAGAATATTATTTATGAAAAAATTAATGGATAGTTTTATGAATGAACATGAGAATGGATTTATGGATCATTTTAAAAAACATAAAGAAAGAGTTTTAAATGACCGAGAAGATTATAAATTATTGATAAATGAAAAGAATAGAATAATGCAGGAAAATTCGGAAATAGAACAATTTTTAGAATATGGAGAGTGTGTTGATATGACTAAAGCAGAAAAGAATTTAATTTTAAGAGTTTTAGATATAGAAGATAGTATAAAGAAAATTGAATATAAAGAAATTTTTAAATTAGGTTTTAAAGAAGCATATATATTTTTTGAAGAAATGGAAATGTTAAATATATAAATAAAAGATAAGATTGGAGCGAGTTATTATGAATAGTAGGATTTGGTATCAGAATTATTGCAATAAGGGAATTATTGATGTAAAAAGTAAATTAACAGCAGAAGATATGAAAATAATAGAAAAGTTTGGAGTTAATATAAAAGATGGGTTATATACAGGGATAGAATATGATAAATTAAGCGATAATTTGGGAATGTGCTATGCAGAAGATCCAAATGAAGAAAATTTAAGATATGTAAAACCATCTAGTTATGGTATAAGTGAAGAAGAATTTGATAAGTTATATGATAAGTTTTGTGGAATTGACGACAAATTTGAAGAATTACTAAAAAAAGCACTATTTGAGGATGAAAATTTAATTAAAAATATAAATTTGTCGGAAGAATTTAAAGAAAAATTAATAAAAAAATTAGATGAATACGCTAATTCGTTTTAAAGTTAATTAAATTTAAAAATGTCATTTGTATTGACAATATGTCATTTATGACATATAATAAGTAAAAATGACATAAATAGTAGGAGGAATCTTTTATGATTGGTGAAACAATTAAAAATAGAAGGAATAAATTGGGATTAACGCAAGAAGAATTAGTAAAGAAAGCACGTGAAGTATATGAAAATGAAAACCTACAGGAAGAAATAAAGGTTTTTAATCAAGCTCAATTATCTAAGTGGGAGAATGGAGAACAGAAACCAAATACAAAAAATTTGTGGCTATTGAGTATAATATTAGAAACACCTTTTTTTGAATTTACTAATCAAGAAGATGATAACGAGATTATAAAAAACTTTTATAATGCTGGATACTGTTTGGCAAAAAAAATACAAAAAGATATAAGTTCAAAAATATATAAATTATTAGAATATGTCAAAAACGAAAAAATGAATGAAGTTAATCAAGAAATTTTAGAGTTATATATAAGTAATAATGAATTAATGCCAGAAGATATTGCAGTAATGATGCCTATTTATTTGGCAAATAAAGATTATGCAAAAGAAAAATATGTTTCTTATATACATTCATTCATAAGTGGATTAAATAATGGAAATTTAAAAAAATAACATAAAAATGTGATAAATGAAAACAAGCATTTATCACATTTTTTATTTAAAGGGTATTTCTTTTTTTATATTTAAAATAGTAATTATTTTTTTTATCTATATAACGTATACATAGTTCTATAAAATATTTCAAACTAATTTTTCGTCCATCATAATCATCTCCAAATATATTATATAAAGTATTAATATCAAGCAAATTTAAAGCATTATTTAAAGATTTATCTATAAGAGAACGAACGAGAGTATAATCTAAGACATAGTTTTTTTGAGCAACTTTCTTCATAAGATCTTGTATGTTAAATAATAAACTATTATCAATATATGCAAATGAAATTGCATCTTTTAAATATGTAGTTCCTTTAAAATAGGATGATAAACCTATTTCCCATAATATTTTTTCAATATTACTTTCAATATCTAAAGTTTCTATTAAGGATTCTGAAACTAAATTTACAATATTTAATAACGAAAAAATTGATTTTTTCTTTTTAAAAAAAGAAATTTTCTTGTTCTTAATAATATTAGATATGTCTTTTGAATTGACTACCAAAATAATGATATTCATTTTGCTTACATGTTTCATTACGTTTTTCAGTACGTTTTTATGAAAAGTAACTGAATTAATGGAATCCAATACTATTAAATTTTCTTTTTTCTTAATGTTACAAATTAGAGCTTCTAATTTGTTTTTCGGAATGTATACTACTTCAATTTTTTCTTCAATTTGTAATGCAATATTAGATAAGCTGTTGTATAAAATATCACTATTATTGGCAATTATTATTTTAATACTCATAATAATTCCTCCTATAATGAATTAAAATTATACTATCATAAAGTGTAATTTATTACAAGCTAGAAATGTGTGTATATTTCCTACAAATTTCGACAAAAAAGGCTTATTTTTTGTTTTTTCATTCCTATTTATTCCGATTTTATGACAACTAAAAGAAATCATTGTATGATTTTTCTAGGACAAGAGTCTGTAAGATTAGAGAAAGTTTATTGATTCACAACAGAAAATCAATTATATAAGATTAACAAAAGAGATGTGAATAAATATAATACTTAATTTTATGGACTTTTTTTATATTGGAGGAATAGGTATGATTTGATTAAATTTAATAATATTTAGAAAGTAATTTTATAGTTAATAACTTTCTTTAATTTTTAGGATTTTGTCCAATTTGAAAAGATTGGAGAATCGTAAAATGGAAAAGAAAGATTATTTTGAAGAATTTGCAAAAGAACAAGATAATATTCAAAACGAATTTGAAGATGATATTGTTTTTGCCAGATTTATTAATTATATGAAAAAAGCATTATTACATAAAAAGATTGATTATATAAGGCATAAAGAATATTTAACTAGAAAAGAAAAGATGATAACTCATGAGGAATGGTCTGTATTGTCGAGCAATGACAATATAGTCTATTCCTCTTTTTTACATATAAAAAAAGAAAATTTAACTAATGCAATGAAAGAACTTACTGAAAAGCAACAAGTAATTATTATTTCCTATTATTACGAAGGAAAATCACTAAAGATAATTGCAAATGAATTAGAAAGCACAGTACCAGCAATAAAACAAGCTAAGCAAAGGGCAATAGAAAGATTAAAAAAATATTTGGAGGGAAAAAATGAAGAATGAAACAAAATTTTATAAAATTTTAGAAAAAGCAAGAACTGATGAGGTTTCTTTAATTTTGGCAGTTAATAAAGTTATGCCTTTAATAACTAAGTATTCATTAAATAGACATAATGAAATAGATGAAGATTTAAGAAGTGAATTAATTGAATATGCTGTAAGCATTGTAAAAACAGAAGATTTCGCAAATAAACTTGCTAAAATGAAAAAAATTTAAAAAAATTAAAATTTACCCGTTACCTTTTTGGGTTTCATTCGCTGTTAGATTTGAGGAAGTAAAAAATCTTAAAAATCAAACAGCACATTGAAAACTAAATATAGATTCATTAAAAACGTTCTATTATTGGAGCTAGTTTAAATGGGGAGAGCAGAACTCCATA
>CAPQQE010000090.1:0-1926 GCA_948687865.1 uncultured Bacilli bacterium | reverse complement strand
CCTGTGAATGATTTAGCTAATCATTATTTAATGAATAAAAACTGATTATAGGAAAGCAATATAAAATATAGTAGGAGGTAAAAAAGTTGTTAGATAAGATAGCAATGATAACAATGTTGATTTTATACATATTAGTTGGAATGGTAGCTTTATTTACTTATTTAGTAACAAGAAGTGAAGGTCAAAATAAAACTGAATGGGAAAGAAAAATTGATGATGAAAAACAAATGAATTATTTGAGAAATTATAGAAATAGGCAGAAATAATCTGTCTATTTTTTTGAAAGGAATTGATAAAAATGAATAATAAAAATAGATATTCTCCTAAAGAAACTTTAGGATTGTTACTTATAGCAAATGAAAAGGTAAATTTTAAAAAAATGGACAATTTAATTTTATCTTTAGATAAAACAATACAACAAAAGAAAAGTAAAAATGAAATATTAGAAAACATTGATATTAAATTTATTTCTCAAATAGAGAACTATTGGGAATTGAAAAAATCACAAGTGATTGCTTATGGATACATAATTTTTAATCATTTTTGTATTTCTTCTGAAGAATTAACATCAGAAAATATAACTAAAAATTTTATATTTCAAATGAGATTATATTCTCCAGATAATGCAGTTGAATTTGTTGAAAGAAATTTTAAAGTTAATTTGGAGGTAAGAGATCATGAGTGAGAGATTAATTTATACTGTTCAAGAAGTAGCAAAAATGCTACATTCTAGTCCAAATTATATATACTCATTAATTGATAAAGGATATTTACCTGCATTAAAGTTAGGTAGCATAAAAATATTAAGAAGTACATTAGAAAAATTCTTATTAGAAAACGAAGGTAGATATTTATCTAATATTAACAATATTAAAAAGATAAATACTAATATTTCTAATGAAAGGAATAAGAGAAATGGGGTCAGTCAATGTTAGAAAAAGAGGAAAAACATATCAATATTATTTTGAGGCTGCTCCAATAAATGGAAAAAGGAAACAAATAAGTAAATCTGGATTTAAAACAAAAGCAGATGCCTTAGAAGAAGGGACTGTTGCATATAACGAATATTTATCAACAGGAATTGATTTTAAAGAAAGCAATATTTCATATAGTGATTATTTGGATTATTGGATAGAAAATTACTGTAAAGTTAATTTAAAATATAATACTATTCAAGCATATAATACAATAATAGAAAAATATTTAAAACCAAATATTGGTATGTATCGTTTATCTTCATTAACAAGTGTTAAACTACATTCATTTATTACAGAAATATGTTTAAAGTATAGTTTTTCTCGTTCTTACTTCTCAAATATATTGAAAGTGCTTAAGGGGTCATTTAGAGAAGCTTGTGATGTTTATGGTTTTATTAGATATAATCCTACACTCACATTACGATTACCTAAGATTGAAGAAAAAAAGAAAAATGAAAAACATATCTATAGCCAAGAAGAAATAGATAGAATACTATTACGATTTAATAATAATGATACTTTTACATGTGCTTTTTTAACATCATGTTATACAGGTATGCGAACAGGTGAAGTTTGTGCATTAACTTGGAATGACATAGATTTTAAAAATGGAACTATTCATGTACAACATAATGTTTATGATAAGAAAAAGGATGAAAAAGGGAAGTGGTTTTTGGGAAGTACCAAAACAACAACAGGGGATAGAGTAATACACATAAGCAATACTTTGTTAAAAGCACTAAAAAATTATAAAAAGAAACAAATATTCCTTAAAAAGATGTATGGACCTAATTACCATTATTATCATCTTGAAGAAGTTAAAAACCAATATGGCAAAGTTGTAGAATATCGAATTGTAGAAAATGAAAATAATTTATTTACTGTAAATACTTTAAATTTGATTTTTACAAGAGAAAATGGTATATATTCAGGAACGGACATAACTAGG
>CAPQQE010000089.1 GCA_948687865.1 uncultured Bacilli bacterium | reverse complement strand
TCAGGAAAACCATTAAAGCCAGTAAACGGATATACAACAAATGATTATATAAATGATGGTTTACAATTACATCTAGATGGAATAACAAGTAGTTCTGACGCTTGGAATGATTTAAGTATAAATGGAAAATCTGCTGATATAATTGGACCAACTTATCAAGATAATTCTTATTTATTTGATGGTAGTGATGATTATATGGAAATATCTAATTCAATTCAAATAAATGGCAATGCTACTTTGCAAGTTACTGTTAGTGTAAATGAAAAAAGAAATCAAGTTATATATTCAGATAAAAATTCTAATATTTTACTTGGAACTTATAATGATAAATTTGTAGTTACAACTCAGTTTTATTCAAATACATATACAATCCCTAGCGATTTCTTTAACGGTGAAATTAAAAATGTTACCGTGGTATATAGTGAAGATAGACTTAATAATAAACTTTATGTAGATAATAAAGAGATAGAAAAAGTTAATGATACTGATAGCTTCACTACAAGTTACAATAATATAACAATTGGTAAAACTTCAAATGGATGGCCTTTCAAAGGAAATATATATTCAATAAGAGTGTATAATAGGGCCTTAACAGAAACTGAGATAGAAAAAAATAGTAATATAGATACTTATAGATTTAAAGGAATAGTTAGAAAAGAGGCAACATTAGATTCGGTTGTTCAAACAGGAAATATCACAAGTACAAATGGAAGTGTTATATATAACCATAATACAGGTAATTTGGATATAGCAAGGGCAATAATAAATTTAAATAAATCAGGGGTTTATAACGCTATTTCAAATTATGGATCTGTTAAATTACAAGCAAATGGAATAATAAATATAGAACAATATGATAATATTGGTATTAGAAACTATTATGGTGGAACAATTCTTAAAGGAGAAGGAACAATAAATGCAAATTCAACTTCTAGGCAATATGGAATATATAATAGCGATTATATAACAAAAGAAATTGGTGGATATACTATTTTTACAAATTCTGGTAATTCAAATGGATTTTATCATGATGGATTAAAAGGAATAAATATAAGCGATTTTGTATTTAAAGGAACAGGTACTGGGTTTACTACAATTTCAGGAATAACAAGTGAAAGTAATATTAATAATTCATCATTTAATGGAACAAATATAGTTGTTTTATCAAATACTAATATAAATAATACTAATTTAAATAATGGATCAGTAACCCAAAACTCAGGTATAACTAATTTAAATGAAGTACAGATAACAAATGATGGATATGTTTGGGGAGTAATAAATGCTTCAAATGAATTAATGGATATAAATAATATTACAATAAATAATAAATATTATGGAATATCTAATGATGGAAAAGGTATAATGAATGTTAATGGCGGGAAAATAATAACTGGAGAGCAAGCAATATCAAATAATACAGGAACGATAAATATAAACAATAATCCAACTATAACATCATCAAAGCAATATGCATTACGTAATAATTCCTCAGGAACAATTAATATAAATAGTGGAGTAATAACATCAGAAAATAGGGAAGCAGTATTATCAATTTATCAATCTGCGGGAACAATTAATATAGGCTCAAAAGACAAATCTGTAAGTATAGACAGTCCAGTAATAATAGGTAATACATATGGTGTATATAATTCCGAAAATAAAACAGTAGTAAACTTCTATGATGGAATTATAAAGGGAAAAACTAATGCTATTTATGGAGTAATAACAGACCATGAAGAAGACTATGATTTAAATTTAACAAGAGAAAATGAAGTAGAATCAGCAATATTAAAAGAACCAACAGACTATGTAGTACAAATAGGAGATACTAAATATACTTCTATTCAGAGTGCAGTTGATAACGCACAAAATAATGATGTAATTGATATAATTAGTGATATAGACACTCTATTACAAATAACAATACCTCTTGAAAAAAATATAGTGTTAAACTTAAATGGACACAAAATTAAAAGTTATAGTAATAATGATTTTATAATAAATAATGGAACACTTAAAATAATAGATAGTGCTGGAAGTGGAACAATTTTAAGTAATGGAATAGAAATATTAGAAAATAATGGAACATTAACTATAGAAAGTGGAACAATAAAATCTGAAATATCTCTAAGTTCAAATTCACTTATAAAAAATAATAACTTGATGAATGTAATGGGTGGAGAAATTACTTCAACATTGGATTATGATAATAAATCTACAGTATTAAATGAAGAATCAGGAATATTAAACATAACAGGAGGAAGTATTGAAGTAGTTAATTACGGTTATGCAATAAATAATAAGGGTGAATTAACTGCAACAGGAGGAGTAGTAAAATTCAACGGATGGCATGTCCAAGGAATAATTAATCAATCAACAGGTATAGCCACTCTAAAAGAAAATGTAAAATTTGGTGAAAGTTATTTAAAAAATTATGGAGAGTTAACAATAAATGAACTTACTCTAAATAATACTATAATGAATTACTCAAATGGTGAGATAATAGTTAATGGTGGAACACTAAATGGAGAAATCATTACTAATGGTTCAACAAGTACATCATCAATAACTCTTAATAACGTAACAGTAAACTCTTATATAGAAAATAGAGGTTATGGGGTATTGAATATAAATGGTGGTAAAATAACAACAACAAATATACAATCAATACTAAATTATAGTGGAATAGTTAATATAAATGATGGAGTAGTAATAACAACAACGGGTTCATATGCAGTAGCTAATAATGGCATAGGAACAACTAATATAAATAGTGGTGTAATAACATCAACAAATAGAGATGCTATTGTTGCAGCTAATGGTACAATTAATATAGGAGTAAAAGGTGAACCAGTAAGTACTGAATCACCAAATATAATGGGAAGTACAACAGGAATATTAAATCAAAATAACAATGCGGTAGTAAATTTCTATGATGGAATAATAACAGGACAAACTGCTATACAAGGAAAAGTAAATGAAATAGAAGAAGGTTATGATATAGTGGATGCTGATACTCCGTTAGTAGAAGGATCTCAAACTAAAATACTAGCTAAATTGCCAGTAGCAAAGATATTATCAACTAATCAAGAGTATGATACTATACAAGATGCAGTAAATGCAGTAACAATAGATGGAGAAACTATTCAAATAATAAGAGATTTAACAACTATGCCAAATACTGAAAGTATAGAGATACCAGAAAGTAAAAATATTATATTAGATATAAATGGGTATAAATTACAAATCAGTAATGATAAATTTATAATAAATAATGGAACATTAACAATAAAAGATAGTTTAGATAGTGGAACAATACTAAGTAATGGAGTAGAGGTAATAGAAAATAATGGAACATTAACAATAGAAAGTGGAAAAATAAAATCTGAGACAGAATTATCATCAGGAGTACTTATAAAAAATAATAATATAATGAATATAATAGGCGGAGAAATTACTGATAAATCATCATCAACAATAATAAATGAAGAAGGAGCAACCCTAAATATAACGGGTGGAACAGTAGAGGTAAATAGATATTATTCAGTTACAGTAATACAAAATAAAGGGATGCTGACTGCAACAGGAGGAATAATAAAAGGATATAGTTCTTATGGATCAACTGCAATAACTACACATACAACAGGAATAACAAAACTAAGTGAAAATATAAATATACAAAGTAGTACAGCAGTATATAATATAGGAACAACAGAAATAAAAAATATTACATTAGATGGTAGTGTAACAAACTCATCGACTGGACAAATAATAGTTGATAGAGCAACAATAAATGATAGAGTAAATAATGATAATGGTGCTAGTGCGGAAGCAAAAATAATTCTAGAAGGAACAACTATTAATAATGGTATTTCAAATTATGGATCTGGTACGATAGAAATAAAGGGAGGCGAGATAACATCAAATAATAGTGTAATAGAATCAAATTATTCTGCAATAACAAATATAAAAAATAATGCTAGAATCATTTCAAATAGTAGCAATAATGTTGCGATAATTGTATCAAGTCAATCAACACTAAATATCGAAAGTGCAGAAATAATATCAAATAGTACTAATGCAATAAGGGTAGATCATACTGCAATTGTAAACATAGGGGTAAAAGGTAGCCCAGTAGGTATAGATAATCCAGTAATAACAGGCAAAACTTATGGTATATACAATAATGGCAGTGATGCAAAAATAAACTTCTATGATGGAATAGTAAGTGGAGAAGTAAATGCGTTTTATGGGACAATTAATGAAGTTGAACCTGGTTATAAAATAACTACTAATAATGACGGTGTAGAGAGTGCCACTTTAACATTAGTAGGTGATAATGAGAAAGTAGCAGTATTAAATGGTATAAACTTTGCAAAACTTCAAGATGCAGTAAATAGCGCATCAAATACAGAAGAGTCAGTAATTACACTATATACAAATGTAACTTTAACTAGTGATATAACAGTCCCAGCAGGCAAAAATATAAAACTAGTACTAAATGGTAATAGTTTAGTAAAAGGAAGTTATGATTTTATAGGAGAAGGAAATATAACAATAATCGGGGAAGAAGAGTCTACTAGTATAATGGCAAATATAATCCAGACAGTAAAAGATGTACTAAATATAAATAATGAAACTAAAAATATAATAGTTTATGAAATGGAAAACGGTGATAAATTAACTAGTGATAAAACTTATAAACTATATAAAATAGAAGATACTTTAAATGAAATAAATTTAGAAGAACAGGAAATAGGAAAATATAAAGTATCAAAAGAAAATGATAATATGAGAACAGTAAAAAATAGATTATATATAAATGATTTAGTAAAAGGGAAATATAAAATAATAAGTAATACAGGTGAACAGATAAATTTTGAAATAACTGATGAAAATACATTAATTGGAAAGGTAAGAGAAAACACAAGTAAAGATATGAGTGTAGTAGTAACCGCTATTGCTGAATTAATAATAACAATACAAACAGGAATAAGTGTAGGAAATTATGTATTACTAATGTTCTTAATAATGATAATAATAACATTACTATATTTAGTAAGAAGACAAAAGGAGAAAGAGGTTGATTAAAGAAGTCAATCTCTTTAAAACTTTACAAAAATAGTAATTTAGATAAAAATCTACTTTACAAAATTAATTTTATTTTGTATAATTTGAATTGGTACATTTAATTAACCCCACATAGATTGACCCTGGGAAAGTCATTCTATAAAAGAAAGGGAAAAAATTATGAAAACATTTATGGCAAAACCAGCCGAAATTAAACGTGATTGGTATGTTATTGATGCAACAGGTATTAGTTTAGGCCGTGTTGCAACTAAGGCAGCAACTGTATTACGTGGAAAACACAAAGCAATTTATACACCAAATGTTGATTGTGGAGATTATGTAATAATAATCAATGCAGATAAGGTTAAACTTACTGGAAATAAACTTGAACAAAAGATGTATTATAATCATAGTGGTTATACTGGTGGATTAAGAGAAAGAAAAGCTAAAGTAATGATTGAAAAATATCCTGAAGAAATGATGGAAAGAGCTATTAAAGGAATGCTTCCTCATAATAGACTTGGTCGTAAAAT
>CAPQQE010000088.1 GCA_948687865.1 uncultured Bacilli bacterium | reverse complement strand
TTAAATATCTCAATACTAAATCATTCATATTACCTCTCACACTATACACCTATTATCTTTAAATATTAATCATTAAATAACTATTACAAACCATCATACAAAATTTAAATAACAACTATGTATTCTAGCATAGTTATTATTCTAATGTATAATCAAATGGTTTTATTATGTCATTATTAATGTATATAGTATATTTGGAATCAATATTATTATCTAATATCACAGTATGTGTTACCGTAATACCTAGAGAGTCTTTTTTACTAATTGTAGTAAATTCAGAATTTAAGGAATCACTAATTGTTTGACCTTCTATGTTTTCATTATCAAATAAACTATATTGTATCATAAGAGCCTTTGTGCTTTTACTAGGGTTATATTTTATATATATATGATATCTTAATATATCCTTAATATCTAATGGAGGCATACCTTTATTCAATACATTATCAAGATTCCAACTACCATTTTTTTTAACAAAACAGTACATATTACTATACTTATTATCCTCATATAATATATATGCATAACTATCATATTCATATTTTCTTATAATCTTACCACTTGGCTGATAAAAATTAAATGCGGATTCTAGACTTTTAAAGCTAAAAAGGTAAAAATATATTGGAAAAATTGATAAAAACACTATTAAACATATTCCAACTATAGCTATAATCCTACTGTTCTTAATACTACAATTTTTTATTTTTTTTAACACCATCAACAATATAATCGCAAGTACAAATTGAACAATCATTTTTAATACATTATAATTCATAATAACATATATAATCTAAACATGGTCAAACTAAACTATGCTAGATTCCTTTCTTTTATATTTTTTAATAGATAAGTAAACTCTTAGAAACTATAATGGAAATAAATTCATTGATGAAAGTTTAGTTTTTTATAATAATATTTACTATATATTACACCATTTTATATTCACCAGGTATAAAATGGCATATTTATTATTTTTAACCTAATATTGCACAATATAATATCATTTTAACTTTAAGTATAATTTGTGTTCATTCTACCACTTTTCATAATAAAATAATATCTCATTTGTTTTATTATTTATTGCTATTACCTTTATAGTTCCATGATTACAATAACCACTATCATCACATTTATTATATATTAAATAAATTGTAAATTTGTCTATTCTCTCACTATTATTATATGGCGTATAATACCAGATTTTGTTATTAATTATTTCTTTTTCATACACTTCAATGTTGTTTTCATCTAGTTTAAATTTTTTATATTTATTATTATAGAATTTTATTGTATTATTATCACCATTAAAATATAATGAAAGTATTCCCCCGCCTTGAAGAAATGGTGGATTATAATTGAACATAACATTTTTAGCGTTCTTTGGTATTTTCTTTGGAAAATAATCTAGATTATAATAACTATGAGCCCTTCTATAATTTATTGGTTTACTCACCCCTCCATCGCTAATTTCAATTAATAATGAAATAAATGATAAAATGAAAATATATACAATAGATGGTATTATAAATAAAGATTGAATTATGTTAGCAGTAATTAATTTTATTTTCTTATTTTTATTTAATAATATTAAACATAATGATATTAAAGATGGTACAAAGAATAATACTGTTATAATAATTGATTTTAAATAATTTTCAATTATTAGTGAAAAACGCAATATTGCACATAATATAAAACTAACTGATATACATATATAAATAAATATTGGTTCATGATCATTGTTTCCTATTTTAATTTTATTAATTGGTTTTTGATTCATTATATCACCTCATCACAATATTATATATTATGTAATAATGTTTATAGACAAGTTTATTTCATCAGAAACATTATAATACATAACACATTAATTTCTACTTAAATGGTTTATATTCTTTTCCATTTAAATATAAAGTATAATCTTGATCTACTTTTTCATCTAATATTACCACATTTATTAAATTGTTATATTTATTTTCTATATTTTTATATTTTGGTCTTTCATCAAAAAATGTATCGAATTTTGAATCTAATGAATCAGAAATTTTATATTCTTCACCATTAAGTAAATATGAATGATAAATCTCAATAGCAATAGAATTTTTGGAAGGAATTCTAGTAATCCATATTCTATTGTCATAAGCAGTAACAAATCGTTCTTTTGTAATGTATGGCATACTATTCACCTTCCAATTTCCTTTTTTATTTTTTGAAAAGGATAAAAACTTTGGTATTAAGTCAGCACTACTCTCATATAATACATATGCATAATCATCATATTTATATTTTTTTATTATTTTATCCTTTTCAATAAAGTGATTTATAATATTATCAACATTTGAAAATTTCAATATTGTTCCCTCATATGGAAAAATCCAGATAATATCATAAATAATCGTAAATATTGATATTAGTATTATTATAGTTACAAACGAATTTTTTACTTTTTTATTAATCATTTTATATATCTTATATTTTATAAGTACAAAGGTTGCAATAATCAAAACAATAAAGAATATTAAAATTCTTAAGTCGTAGTAATCCATAAGCTACCTCCTTATGATTTTTTTACCAATCTGGCCATAACACATTAAATATAATTATTATTTACAATAAGTATTTCTTAATGTTTTTTCGATTTTCTTAATAACTTGTTAGGTAAAACAAATAAATTCAGATTATTAAAAACAAGTATATCATCATTGCCAAATTTAGTAATTTTATTATGTTTTATGTATATTTTTTTATTATAATCGAATGTAGAATATAATTTAGAATTATTAAAATTTTCAATAAAATATATTTTATTATTTATAACAGTGTATTTTTCAATATTATTAGTAATGTTTTTACACTCTATTTTATCCAATAATACATATTCGTTGTCGATTTGACTTATTTCATATTTGTTATCTGTTAACTTTTTAATACTAGGCCTATACATAATTTTTTTTACAATAGAATATAAAATTACAATTGCAATTAATAAATAACTTATATACCAAGGTAATAATATTAATATTATAAATACTACTAAATAATC
This sequence comes from uncultured Bacilli bacterium, assembly GCA_948687865.1. The sequence goes on along the minus strand of CAPQQE010000088.1, from coordinate 2,599 downwards.
TTTTTTCATTTATTTCCCCCATTATAAAATCAAATATTTTTTAATTATTTTTAAATAGTTTGTATTCTTTGTCACCAAAGTATATAGTATAATTACTATCTACTTTTTCATTTAATATAATTATATTTATGGTCATGTCTTCTTCCTCATACGTTTCAATAGATGAAGATAAGGAATCATATACTTTTTCATCTGGTTTTTTAAATAAAGGATTATAATACATAATAATACCAGCTGAGTTCATTTTTGGTAATTCAATAGTTGAAATAGTACAAATATCGGAAATTTTTTGCCTAGAATTTCCCATAGTAAATAAATTATTAATTATCCAATTATCATCATCTTTTATAAAGTACATCAATCCTGGAATATCACTTTTCTTATCATCATAAACAATATATGTATAACCATTACCCTCATATTTTTTTCTAATATTTGCAGTTGGATAGTAATATCTAAATGCTTTATCAACTGAATCAAATTTAAATAATTTATTTTCAATTGGATAATAACAAATGAATATAAATATTATAAATATTATAAATATTGATATAGCAAAAATTTTCCTTTTTCGTACGTTAAATATAAATCTTAAAACTATTGCTGATATTAAAATAATTATTATAAAAATTATAATTCTAAATAACATATAATTCATAGTTTTTTTCAACTCCTTATTAAGTCCGATTGTAACTGATATACATCCCAAGAACGAGTTATACTATTTTATCTATCAATATTATATCATAATGTCGCTTTTCACTTCAAGGATTAAAATATATACATTACTATAAATATAAAAAGTGTAATTTTCAGTTTCAATAAACTTACTTTTACACTTTTATAAATAGTTCTAAAATGACGCTTCAAAATAGTACCAATTATTCCTTAATTTAATTGTTGTCCCATGGTTATCGCCAGTACCAGTCCATTCCCACTTGTTTTCTCCTTTTTTAGATAATTGGTAATTTTCATTTTGAAAAGCCGCGGGAATATCACTTTCAGAATAATAAAACCCTACATACGTAGATGATGGAGCTAATCCATACCCTTTAACCATAAATTGTACAATAGTATTATTAGTAGGTAAATATACATCATCTTTACTATAAACTGATATACTAGTAAACTTTTTAGAATAGTACTTTTTATTTCCTTTAACATACTCTTTGGCAACTTTTTCTAATTCTTCATGATTTTCATTAACATATTCCGATATAGATTTAAAATCATCTGGTCTTTTATACAAAAATACTAATGTAATAAGTAGAACTATTATACTTATAATTAAAATAAATTTTTTCATTTTTATATTTCTCCTAAAATCAATATTATTTAAAATCTCTAGTTATAAATTTGTTAATATTATTTAAGTTTTATTGAGTAATTTTATTTAAAATTATATGTAAACTATAAATACTTATTTTGTTTCTATATAATATCATTTTTTATCTAATTTTTTAATACTTTCTATTTCATACCCTGTGAGTTCATAACTCTCTATACTTTCAAAACAAACTATTGATGGCTTTATTATAAAACTTGTATTGAATGTAAAATCTATATTATCATACTCATCATTAAAGACGTTAATAGTAACTTATTTTTATAATGATGAGCTATTATATTAAATTTACCAATTACATTTCTTTCATCTTTAGGATAACAATTATTTTTATGAAAATATTTTAATTAATATTATTCAAAGTATACATAGTACCAGTTATTATCCATCTTCCTTATTTTATTAATTGAATTTATATGTTTTTTTATATATTTTTCATCACCAGTAGAATATATTAAAGAACTTCCTCCATCCGGAAAGCCAAATGAAATACAGAATTCTATTAATGTGTCTATATCAGTATTTCTATGTATATAAACTTTCCCATTACATGAAAGTTTACTATTATTTTTTAATGTTTCAGTATAAATGCTTGTGGTATACCTTTTTTTATCTAGTATATCATTAACAATTTTATTTCTTTCGACCAAATTATTTTTATATACATTTCTTTCACTTGAATAATTATATACAATACTAATACCAATAATTAATATTAAAATAAATAATGGAATCCATCCAAAAACTTTTCTAGGATTTTTTATTATTAGACATACTGACTTAATAAATAAGATAATATATATTAATATAAAAATGAATGGTGAAATTTTAAAGAATATTAAAAATATCGATAAGTCATTATAAAGATATAGTCCCACAATAGTTAACAACAATATGATTATGTTTATAACGATTAGTCTAATTATATTATTGTTATCAATTTTCTTGATCATATTTTATTGCCCCCAATTTTATAAAATAAGTATCTCTTGGGTCATCACAAATTGATGGAGTAAAGCAGTTTAAATATGTTACAGGATTAGTCCAATGATCTTTAATTTGTTGGTAAGAAGCCCCTAATAACAATATATCTGTTGAGAAACCATATGCCCTACCTATATATCCGTAATTAAAATTTCCTAGATCTTGTGGTTCCATAACTATTCCCTTATATGATATAGTAGCTTGGAATTCTGGTTTATTTTTCAAATCCATAGTCGCGCCAGTTTGAACTTTATTTTTAAATGTTGTCAA
>CAPQQE010000087.1 GCA_948687865.1 uncultured Bacilli bacterium | reverse complement strand
CCCCCCCAGGCTTTTTTGTCAATATAAAAAAGTTACTCAGATAGTAACTTTTACTTGCGCTTTATCATTTATAAATGATCATGGCAGAAAAACAATATATTTGCTCTTCTGAAAACATAGTAACACTAACTTGATATTTTATATCAACTATATCTTTATGATCTTCTAAAAATTCATTTACTTTTTCTTCTAAATCAGCCTCATGACTTTCATCAAAAATTTTAACTTTCAAAATTTTCACCAACTATATTATAAGTATAATATAGTTATTTTTTTGTCAAATAATAGCTAGTATGCTTGTTATTATCATATTCATATGTAATTATTACTTTAATTTCACATTTTAATTCATCTAATTCACCAGAATGAGGAATGTATCCTACTAAAACTACTCCCTCTGGTTTTTCATCTTTTACTAATGTTATTGGTTTATCAAATATTCCAACACTAGGAAATACATCATCAGTTTGTTTATCATGAATAGCAACTGCTCTTATATTAGATATTTTATCTTTAGGATTATCAATTACTACTTCAAATCTAACTTCATTTTCATTTTCAGTATAAAATGATACATTAACATCAAATGGCAAATCAGGAGATGAACTTGAAATATTTTTTAGTTTTTGTATATACTTAATATATTTATCTTTATTAGTTTCTATTTTTTCTTTTTCGTCAGTTTTAGTACATCCTATTAATAGTGTTATAGTAATTACTAGTATTATTATATATGTTAATTTGTTTTTCATTTTATATTACCTCTATTAAATAATTTTCTATTATTTTTTTCATAACTATTGGCAAATTTTCTTCGTAAACATCTAACTGTTCATTATATCCATTCTCACCCTTCATAGGTTTATCAGTAATACCTTTTATAATTATACATTCTACATTATTGTTTTTGCATACCTTCAATACCGAAAAACTTTCCATATCTGATGCATCTATTTGGTTACTTGCTAAATAAGTGTAATCTTTCCATTCTATAAGTGCTTTATCGCTAGTTCCTAATACACCATCATAAAATTCAATAGGCATATTTACATAATCTGTTTTTATATACGCATTTTCATCTAATTCATCTAAATCTCTTATTATATAATCATAATCTACAACTTTACTAGGAATTATAATATCTCCATAATTTAAATATTCATTTGAAGATGAACATGTTCCTATTACTACTATTTTTTCTAAATCAAATTTATCTATCATATACTGAGTTGCTGCTGAAGCATTTGATTTTCTTGTTCCTGTTCTAAAAAATATTAAATCTTTACCTCTAAATTCTGTTCTATAATATTCCCCAAATGGATAATTTTGCAAATATTCTTCTTGTATATTATATATCTTCAATAATTCATTAAACTCTGCTTTTGATGATATCATTACACCAATCATAATTATTCACCTACTTCTTCTTTATACCTTGTATTAAATAAATCCTCATCATCTAATATTTCTATATCTTCTATATTAATCTTTGGAAGTTCATCTTTACTTGATAAATTAAAATAGTCTAAGAAATAATTTGTTGTTTTATATAAATTAGGTCTACCTGGTAAATCACTTTTACCTGATTCTTCAATAAATCCTTTTGAAATTAAATTTCTTATCATTTGAGATGAATTAACACCTCTTATTTCATCTATAGTAATTCTTGTTACTGGTTCATTATATGCGATTATAGCAAGTGTTTCAAGTGCAGATTTAGTAAGTGAATTACTAACTTCCTCTACTAATTTTTTTATATATTCTTTATTTTCTTCTTTTGTTACTAGCTTATATTTATTTCCAAGTAACTTTAATTCTATACCTCTATTATTATTTTTATAAGATTCTTCTAATAATTTTATTTCATTTTCTAATTTTTGATTATCTAACTCTAATATATTTGAAAGATCTTCTAAAGATAGACCATCTTCACCAACTGCGAAGAATAATGATTCAAGTACACTATTCATTATTATCACCTTCTTTTAAACTTACTATAATGTTATTAAAACTATTTTCTTGAATTATATTTATTTCTCCAAATTTAGCCATTTCTAATATGGATAAAAATGTAACTACCACATATTGTTTTGTTCTTATATCAAATAATTCAAAAAATGATACTTTTTTATTTTTTTTAAGTATATTTCTTATATCTTTTGTCCTATCAGTTACTGATATTTCTTTTTTTGTTATTTTAGTCTCAAGTGGTTTTTCTTCTTCTTTTCTCTTTAGAAATTCACTTAATGCTTTTGTTAAATCATCTACTGTTATACTTCCATCATTAGTTATTTCATAATCAGAAAATTCACTTAGTTTAATAGGTTCTTTAGTATATATTTTTTTTCTATCATCTTCTAATGATTTAAATGTTTCTGCTATATCTTTATATTTTTTGTATTCTAATAACCTATTTATTAAATTTTCTCTTGGATCTTCTTCATAATCATCTTCTTCTTCATTTTTACTATTAGGAAGAAGTAATTTTGACTTTAATTCTATTAATTCTGCTGCCATAACTAAATATTCAGATGATGCTATATTTAAATTTAGTTCTTCCATTGCTCTAATAAATAACAAATATTGTTCTGTTATCTTTCCAATAGATATATCATATATATCCATTTCATTTGTTTTTACTAAGTGAAGAAGTAAATCAAGTGGACCTTCAAAATCATTTATAATAAATTTATATTTATAATCCATTACTTCACCTACTTCCTTTATATCACAACAATTATATCATATTTTATGATTATATACAAAAATAAAATTTAGTAAAAGAACTAAATTTCATCTTATATGTTATATTATTTAAGAGTTTTCTACCTTTCTAGAATCTATATAAATAATCAATTAATACATCATAAACTTCATCACGTGGCACAAGTAAACCATTTTCTCTCATTTCATTTAATTCTGAAGCAGATACAAATTTAATTGCCTGAACTTCACTTACTTGAAATTTTAGATTGTTAATATTAAGTCCATCTTGTCTTAATATAAAGAAATCATAGAATTGTCTCTCTATAAAATCAGATCTTATCTCTTGTTCTTTTCTAAATGAATACATAAATCTAAATTCTTTTACTTCAACATTAAAACCAAGTGCAACAGAAACCTCTTCACTTATTTCTCTATTTGCTGCCATAAGTGAATCTTGTCCTGTTGAGATATGTCCTGCGACTGATATATCCCACTTACCAGCATTCTTTTCTTTATTTTCTGATCGTTGTTGTACTAATATTTCATTTTTCTCATTGATAATGGCTACTACTATTGATCTATGCCATAAACCTTTTTTGTGAACTTCACTTCTAGGTAATATTTCCCCTGTCTTTATTCCATTTTCATCAAGTACATCTATTAATTCTTCTTTCATAATTCCTCCTTATAATCTATTATTATTTTAAAATATATTTCATATATTTACAATAAGTTATTAATTTTTATATGTAATCATTATTCACTATCATAATTCCAAATACTTAATTTACCACTAGTTTTAATCTTCTCATCTAATATTTGTACATCTTCTAATTTCCAAGCATAATATCCAGTATAGTCATATGTATATACTTTTGGATTTTCTTCTCTTAATTTTTTACTCATTTTTTCGTCTACTAAAATACAATCAGTTAAATTAACTTTAGCAATTATATATCCATTTGGGTAATCAAGAGCATAATCTTTAACCATATCCATGCGTTTCTTATCAATTCCATTACCTGCATGAATATATAGTTCTCCTCTATATTTAGTTTTCCAACTTCTAAACTCATATTTTTTATATCCACTTGCGATTAATGAAGCAAATGGTTGTTTTATCGTTAATACTTTCATAATATACCTCTATTTTATTTTCTTTAGTATATGATAATAATAAACTGATAAATCCATATTAACAGTGTTATACATAAAATATATAGGAACTATATTTCCTAGTACTTCTTTTGATACTAATTTGGAGGTTAGTTTAAATAATACTCCAAATTTCATATATTTTTTAATTCTATTTTGATAGTCTAGTAAATGATTTATAACCTTTTTCTTCATATTTTCTTCTCTAATTATTTCAAAATTATTTTCCTTAATATATTTTGTAAGATTTCCAATATATTCGAACTCATTTAAATAATAACCATTTTCAACTAATTTAGCACCTATCATTTCTATTTCTGATAATTTATTTCTTTCTTTTGCTAAATACGCATCAAAGATAATAAATAATCCATCTTTCTTAAGTACACGATTTACTTCTTTAAATATTTGATTTTTATCCATAGAATAACACATAGTTTCAATTGCATATACAAGATCAATAGAATTATCTTGTATTTTTTCTAAATTATGATAGTCTCCCTCAAATAGGGTTATATTATATTTTTTATTTTTCTTATCTAATGATGGATATAAATCTATACCTTTGAATGAAACATTCTTATTTTTTTTTGCTAGATATGCCATATTAGCGCCCTGACCGCATCCTAATTCTAAAACTTGACTATAATTATTAGTTTTAATAATTTCATCTAATTTACTAACATGATAAGTCTGATATTTTTCATTCTTTTTGACTATACCATCATCACTTATTCCAATATGCATATTGCCATTCTTATCTCCAGCAGCAATTCTATATAGTAAATATTTATTTTTTTTATAATATCTTTTTATATCGTCATTAGAAAAATTATTTTTTTTAAATATATAATCAAAATTAATTTTACTTCTAAGCCAAACTAATTCTTCGAGTAAGGTTAATTTATTTTCAGTTATTTTTCTACTCATAATATCCTCTCTTGTATAATTAAATAATGATTCTACATTTTAAATCCAGAATTTGAAATATCATTTTTATTTTCTCTTTTATCAGTATATTCATTAATCTTTTCGTTATAATTACTAGAAAGTTCATCAAATCTATGACCTTTGAAAATAAAATTTAACTTAATTTGACTTTCATTCACATTTACTGCATTCATTCCAGAAAAATTTTCACCCATATCAAATTTAATTGTATAGTATCTTGATATACCCATAGTTTCATGTTCTAAAAATGTATCTAAAAAATCATTTAATAATTGTTCATAGAATACATCAGAATGTTCTATCATTATTCCTGTGTGTATACACCTATTAAAGTCTTTAGACGGTACTGATATATATACTGCGCACATATTTCCATCATTTGTTTTTTCAATATCAAAATCCATTTTACCAGTTATTTTATTATTATCACTTAATATTTGAATAATGTAATCAATTACAAGTTTTGATTTTTCTTGTGATAAATCTAATGCTTCTTTCTTTTTCACGATTACCTCTCGATATTTTTTATATTTATTACTTCGCTTTCTTTTGAATATTGTATTTTAAGTGTATCGTTTTCTTTTATAAATGGTAATAAGTCTTTGTTAACTTTTATAGATGCTTTATATTTTTTATCACTGGTATCTGTAATATAGTAATATGTATTACCATCTATAACAACATCCATTATATTTTTGATTATTATTTTACTTTCTTTTAGATTATCACCACTATTAGAATCAACACCTGTATCATTTAAATAATTTTCTGCTGCTTTTTTTATTCCTTTTGATGAATCAGTTACAACAACTTTTTGATAATCCTCTACATCTACAAAAGCATACATTTTAACTAATCCTGCATTATCTTTAAGTGATATTAAATATGTAGGTCTATTATTTAAATTTACTAAAAGTGGAAATGTTGATGTATAATTCATTTGCTGA
>CAPQQE010000086.1:4133-5810 GCA_948687865.1 uncultured Bacilli bacterium | reverse complement strand
ACACTGCAACTACTCGTTGATCAGTAGTTCCTTCATCCTCATTATCTTCTAAAGCAATAATACTAATCTGTTGCAAAGTTGATGACTCAACTGATGGACCAATAACAACACTTGTGTAATGAGTAATATCACTAATTATTTCCATACACTTTTGAATCGCGTCGCTAACGACTAAATTATTGTTATTTAAAATAGTTTGCAGTTTCAAAACATCTTCGCCAGTAATATCTTTATTATTTCTGTAATTTTCACCATTACGGATAATATTTTCTAATTGCTTTGGAACAAATCTCTTTTTTCTAGTTTTTGTATTAGTATTCTTATTATTAGATTTTTCCTTATAGTTTTCTAATATAAATTTTTCTGCTACATCTATACTTTCTAGGTTATTTTTTATAATATCTCTGCCATGTAATATAAAAATAGTATTATCTCTCCAGTTAGATGGGTTACTTAATTCTCCTTCTGGATAAAGAAAAAATATATTATATCCATTTTTTAATCTCATAAATGTTCTGCCATCTGATTCTTTATCAAATTCTACGTTTTCTTTGTTATATACAAAAATACCAAAATTTGCTAATACTTTTTCATCATCAGTATAGCAGAATAGTTTTTTTCTAATTTCTCTATCTATTTGACTAAAGTTTTTTATATGACTAGCACTTAATAATTTATTATTCATAAATTCTTTAACAGATGGTATAACATCAACATAATGAGAGTAACTAGCCTTACGAATAATATATTTACTAATATGATTGTCATAAAAATTTAAAACTTCATTTTCTGTAGATAAACTCATAGCAGCATTTCTTAAATCAGAAACAAAATTAATATAATCCTCTAATCTTCCTTCTATTTCTTCTTGACTAAGACTATATCTTAAAAAGGTAGGTTTTGTTGGGAGTGCATCTCTTATTGTTTTTATAAAGTATGCAACTCTAATAGGTAATCCTCCTTCTACTAATTCCTGATAATTAGTTTTTTTCCATATATTATCTTTCGTTATTAATTTGCTTTTTTCTGCATCATTCATATCTAATAAATCTTCTATAGAAAGACCTCTTTCTTTCCATAAATCTTTTTTTGCACCACCAATTTTTTCACCAAAATCTTGTATTTCCATAAATCCTCCTTGTGAATATAAAAAACTAGGCGTATTTCATTTCAAAATCCTCTATATTCGATTTTTGAGGTTCTGAATGATTAATTACTTGCCTAGCATTTTCTATTTCTAAATTTCTTGATATTTGCTTATCCAAATTTAATAAATTTTCGGTCAGATTTTCTAGTGTAGAATATCTGTTGCTACCACTAGTCCAATCTTTTTCATGTTCCATAGTTCGATATAAAATTCTATTGGCCCATTCATTTTTCCAGTACCTAACATCTGATATGGAAATATAATAAAATTGATTTGTAGTATTGCTTTTCATTACTGCCGAAAACTCATAATGATTTTTATTAAATGAATGTAATTCAAATCCTATTCTTTCAGAAATTTCTTTTAAAACACTCCTATAGTTTCTCTGAAAATCTTTATATTCTTGTGAGGTTGTTCCTCCCCAATCTTCAATTTCTTTATTGAACCATCTATTTAACATTTCTTTTTCTTTCACTTTAAACTCCTCCTATTTATCATAATCAATACTATTGTGCTTTATTTCAATAGCA
>CAPQQE010000086.1:278-4123 GCA_948687865.1 uncultured Bacilli bacterium | reverse complement strand
TTACAAAGTTCCAAATTTTCTATACCTAATTGTTGTACAAAATAATCCTTTAATTCATCTACAGTATTTACATAAGCACACTCGTCAAAGAAACCATTTATAAGAATAAAATCCGTTTTTTGTACCTTCTGTTACTGTTCCCAATATTCCATCTGACATAGTTTGTATTGCAAATGGAGGATTATATTCAGAAAATAAAGAATCAATATTCATATTATTGTTGATTCTCTTAGCAAAATTATTAATTTTTCATTAACTCCTATACAAACTTGTGCTGTATTAATACCAATTTCAGTATCATTCATTGTAACGCCTTTAGCATGAACATACTTACCTATATCTAGTAAATTACTAATAGAGTTTTCTCTTTTTATTAAAATTGAAAAATCTAATCCTTTTACATTGAATTCTGTGCCTTCATACTCCTGTATTTCATCTACCTCTTTTATAAGAAATATAACTTTCCAATTATCCATTTTTTCAAAATTTCTTTCATATCTACACCATACATCTGGCATATAATGCGGATCACTAACAACAATTTTGTCTAAATTCTTAATATCCCCTTTATATCTCAATTTAAACTCCTCCTAATAATCATAATCAATATCATCTTGCTCTCGTTCCACAAATTCATTTGAATTCTCAATAGCCTGTCTCTGAATTATTGGATTTTCTTTTGAATTATTATAAGTATCTACAATATCTTGATTTAATAAATGAAAATTCTTTTTTTCCATCTTCTGTTTATCCTCCATATAATCATAAGTATAGGATATTGCAATTTGCTCATCTATTCTTAAATCTTTAGGATTTATTCCCATATCAATACATAATAATGCTTGTTTAAAATATTTTTCATCCTCCTTCTTTAATGCATTTAATTGGTTATACATAATAGAAAGAAATTGTCTACTAGCAATTTCTCCCATATATTGCTCTTTTATTTGGTCTAATATCTTTTCGTAATGTGTTGCTGGCACTCTAGTTGGTTGATTAGTGTCTGGATTTATGTAAGTATAAGTCATATCACTTATATTTTTACACATATCTTTTAATTTCATTTGTGTGAAATCATCATATTGTTTTCTCATATTTTTGTTCCTCCTTCTAAAAAATAAAATTACTATGCTACTTTTCTTATTTCTCTTTCTAAATAACTCAAATTACAACAATCATCCCTATTAAAATTAACATTATTTCTCCAATACTCATAGTGTTCTGTTACATCTTCACATACTGTTAATTCTTTAAATCCTTTTATTTTATTTAGCTGTTCTTTTTTTATTTCTAATGGTAAGTGTAAATAATTGCTTTGTTTTACTGTATATTGAGAAAAATCTATTTGCTCAAACCATCTTTTTATAAATGTATTTACTCTTAAAAATTCAACTAAAACTTTATCGCATTTTATGGAATTAATCACATCAAAATCAATTAATTCACAAATAAAAGGTGATAGACGTAATTGTACATCATATCCCAACTTATATAGTTTTTCTATTGCTGCAATTCTCCTAGAAGTTTCTGGTGCTTTTTCATATTGAAAAGCAATTTTATCATCTGTACTTGTTATAGATATTTGTATGTGTGCTAAGTCTTTATCCAATATTTCTAAATATTTATCACTTGCTACCATATCTGATTTTGTTACAATTAAATAGTGGATTCTTCTTTTATTCAATAATTGTATAGTTTTATATGTTACTCTATAAGCATTTTCAAAGACTTGGAAGCAGTCAGTCATGCCACCTAACCTAACAACTGTACCAGATTCTATTTTATTTATTTTTTTCTCTATTTTATTTATATCTGCAACTCTAGGATTTAATGGATTCCATAATTTTCTAAAGTCTAATAGTGATTTAGCATAACAATAACTACAATTATGGCTACAACCACATCCGATATGTATCTAATCTTATTGAATAATTGCATTTACTTAATTCATTACTTCCTGTTGGTTGTTTATAAAAACTTTTAAATTCTTTTATCATAAGCATCATTTCTCCTTTCTTTTGTCAAATAAAAAAAGAGATGCTAAATTTAATTAACATCTCACAAATTATATTCATTTTCAAAATTTAACTCTATGAAACTAATACTATAATATCTATTTTATCTAATACTTTAATTTCTTTAAACAATATTATTTTAAGGCAAATATGGAAGTGGATTTACAAAAGAACGTTTATCATTTATATAAACTCCAAAATGTAAATGTGGTCCTGTAGAATTTCCTGTACTACCTACTGTTCCTATAACTTGTCCCTGTGATACTTTTTGTCCAGGTGATACTTTCCTAGATCCAGCTAACAAATGAGCATATAAAGTTTGAGTTCCATCATGATGATTAATTGTAATATATTCACCATAACTTCTATAAGACCCATCTGGATTTTTTAGTGATTTTGATGTTTCAACCGTCCCATCCTTTACTGCAACAACACTCTTTCCAACAACACCAATATTTACATCAACACCATTATGACCTGGATATGATGGATAATTTTTATTATTTATGTTTCCTTTAGAAAGCCCAGATATTGGGAATATGTATCCACAAGAACTTGGTGTTACATTAGAGACTACAGTACTTGACGAATTTTTTGAAGACTCTTTTTTTGCAATTTTACCAAGTTCATCTTGTATTGCTTTTTTATCTGCTTCAAATTGTTCTAATTGTTTATTTAATGCTTTTTCTTCTTCTGTTAATGTACTAACCAAATTATTTTTGTCCTTCACAGATAAATTTAATGAATTTCTTTTTACTTCTATTGTTTCTTTTGAACTAGCAAGTGCTTTTTTGGAATTTTCTAATTCTTCCTTTTCAGTTTGTATTTTATTTCTTGTATTCTCTATGTTTTGCAATAATTCCTCATCTAATTCAGCTATTTGCGAAATCATATAATATTTTGAAATAAAATCAGATAAAGTTTCTGCTGAAAGTAATACATCTAAATAAGAAATTGTACCAGATTCATATAAAGCAACTAATCTTTTTTCTAATAATTCTTTTTGTTCTTTATATTTTGCTTCCTGTTCTAGTATATTTTCTTCTTTCTTTTCTATTTGTACGTCTAATGTAGATAACTGCCCTTCTAGCTCATCTATTTCACTTTCATAAGAACTAATTTGGGAATTTAATTGATTAATTTGTGTTAATGTATTGGTCATTTGACTTTTTACACCTGCAATTTCTGAATTTGTTTCGGCAATTTGTTCGTCAATACTATTTTTTTTAGTTTTTAGTTCAGATTCTGTTGTTGCAAAACTTATTCCTATACTTGTAATTCCTATTATTCCTATTATTGCACTAATACTTAATATTTTTTCTAATTTGTTCATACTTTTATCTTCCTTCTTTTGTAAATTTTATTTAATTATTATTTATATTTTACTATTTTTTCATTAAAAATAAAGTGTTTATTTTGTACTATTTTGAACTTTTTTATTTATAAATTTATTTTAAATCAATAATTAATGACTCCATTTCATAATAAATTTCTCAAACATCTTCTCTTTCAACGTTCAATAGGTCTCCTTTCCTTCCAAAATATCATCACTTAATTTAACCTCCATATTTTAGTAAAACATACTCTATATATTATAAGAGTCCTTTACTAATTAATTTTGTTTCATAAAATTTACTTTTTTTATTATAAAAAAATGATTATCAATAAAGAATTTCTAGATATAAAAATATTATTATCTATTACATTTACAATCTACTCTTTACCAAAAACAAAAAAGAGTAATTATCCTTTATTACTCCTTTTATTTCTAGGTTATCTATCTCCTTTGTGAATTGTTATTTATATACTTTTTATTTCAAATAAGTGAAA
>CAPQQE010000086.1:0-268 GCA_948687865.1 uncultured Bacilli bacterium | reverse complement strand
TTTCAATATCTTCAATTTTTTCTATTATTTTTGTAATATACATTTTTTACCTCCTCGATAAATTACAATTTGTCTAAGAGTACAATATCATAAAACGGTGTAATTATCAATAACTACTCCTTCTTAATTTATAATTTTTACCTTCTTAAAGAATCTTTATTTAGTGAAAATGTTAATTCTTTTTGCAATCCAACACCATTAGTAACTAAAACTTTATAGAAACCGTAATTTTCAAATATTGTTCCATCTGTAAAATCTGTTCCAGTTT
>CAPQQE010000085.1:3681-5938 GCA_948687865.1 uncultured Bacilli bacterium | reverse complement strand
CGCTCGATGTAGGACTCGAACCTACGACCCAACGGTTAACAGCCGTTTGCTCTACCAACTGAGCTAATCGAGCATATCAGTTGACATTAACAATAATATCATTACTATTATATTTTGTCAACTAAAATTTATTCATTTTTTCAATTTATATTAAATAACGTATAAGTAAACTGCTAAAAAGTGAAATAAGGTTCCTGCCAGACAAAAGAAATGAAATATTGAATGAATATATTTTATTTTTGATCCAATACCATATAATATCGCTCCTAATGAATACATTACACCACCTAATATTATAAATACAAATCCCATAGTACCTATATTACTAATTAATTGCTTTGAGAAAAATACGACACTCCATCCATTTATTAAATGACATACTACTTCCATAATTTGAAATCTATCAATATCTATTGAAGATAATGTAATACCTAAAATTGTTATGAATGCTACTACAGAGAAAAATATCCATCCTTGTATTCCCCCTATTCCAACTAATGCTATTGGAATAATTGTACCAAATACAAGTAAAAATACATTACAATGATCAAGTACTCTAAATACTTTTTTAGCAGTAATTTTTCTTGATAGTGCATGATATATACATGACATTGTGTAAAGTAAAATCATAGTTGTCCCAAAAAGGGTAACTGTTGTAACTTCAAGTGCTCCTTTACTTGATGCTTTTATAATTAAAATCACTAATAACCATATACTAAGTCCTGCACCTATTCCATGTGATATAGAACTTATTAGCTCTTCTGCCAAATTATAATTTGGAATTTTTATTTCTTTTTTCTTATGCATTATTAATCACCTATAAAATTATATCACATATAAAAAAATAATATACTATTTTTCGTATATTATTCCATAATTAATCTTTTTTCTTTAGACATAATTTCGTTTGCTACTTTTGTTTGCATTTTTACATATTCATCACTTTCTATATGAACCTTTATTCTATCAAATATATTATTAAATATATTATACCTTGAATTTGAACTACTTATTTTAACACTTATTTTAGATTTATCATTATCTTTTGGTGCTTCCAGAATAATAATATATTTATCATCAACCTTCTTAATACCAATACTACTTTTTGATACAGTATCGTAACTTTTAATTTCATCATCATTTGATAATAAGCCTTGAAGATATGAATTCAAAAATGATGACTTTTTAATAAAAAAGTCTATAAGTAGTAATCCACCTAATTCCTCTTCAATGTGTTCTGCATTGAATATTAAAGCAGATTCTTCATCTTTTGTTATTCTAAGTTGTCTCTTATCTTGATTTATAACTATTTCATTATTTTCTATATAAAACATTTTTTACCTCACTCCCTATTATTACTAGTAACAAAAAAAGTAAAATCCTTCAAGGAATTCTACTTAATTATTATTAAATTCTAACTTTAATATATCATTATTTGTTAGTTCTGAAAATCTCTCTATAATTTTAGTTGTATGATATGCATTTTTTAATCTACCATTCATTTTTAACAATAGTTTTCTCTTTTCGTCTTCATGTTTTCTTGAAATTCTATTTATAGTACTAATCTGACTTTTAATTTCATCTATTTGTTCTGTTTCTATTAATCTAATAGTAATTGATGACAGTAATTTTGATAATAATTGTATTTTTTCTTCTTTACTAATATTACTATCTATTTCAGTATCATTTATATACAAGTCCAATTTTATAAATATATCTTCTAAATCTGTTGAAAATAATACTTTATATAAAGTTGGATAAATACAAAGTTGTACATTAGAAATTACTACATCATCATCGTAATCACTAAATTCACAATCTTTTTCTTCAATTTCATCATACTCAATATTATTTTTTCTACAAGACTTTTCTAAAGTGTCATAAAATGAATTATATTTTATTGTTGTTTCAGAGTATACAGAATAATTCATCAGCATATTTTTTAATTCATCAATTTTTCTCTCATCAAAATCTATTTCATAAGTACATAAATTACCATTAAATACAATTTCAAAATTTATATTTTCCATCTAAAATCTCCCGTAATTATTTTACAACAATGCTAACTAATTTTTTTGGAACAACTACTTCTTTAATTATCTCTTTTCCATCTATATAATTTTTTACATTGTCTATTTCTTTAGAAAGTCTTTTCATCTCTTCTTCTGTAGTATCAGAATTAACTTCTATTTTTCCTCTAACTTTACCATTTACCTGAACAACCATCGTAAACGTTTCAGATATTAATTTAGATTCA
>CAPQQE010000085.1:0-3671 GCA_948687865.1 uncultured Bacilli bacterium | reverse complement strand
TCGTATGTTGGCCAAGATTCATAAGAAATTGTACCTTCATGATTAAGAGTCGTATTCCATATTTCTTCTGTTATATAAGGAGCGACAGGATTAAGTAGTTTTATAAATCCTTCTGCATACTTTCTTGGGAAAGTATCTTCTTTATATACAGCATTTATAAATATCATTAATTGACTAATCGCAGTATTAAAACCTAACTGTTCATAATCTTCTGTTACTTTTTTAACTGTTTCATTATATACTTTATCTAAATTCTTATTTTCACTATCACTTATCTTATTTTCTTCTGTATAAAGTCTATATATTCTATCTAAGAATTTTCTAGCACCTTCTACTCCACTATCACTCCATGGCTTTTCCGCTTCAAGTGGTCCCATAAACATCTCATAAAGTCTAAATGTATCTGTACCATATTTTTCTGCGATATCATTTGGATTTATTACATATTCAGGATATCTTTTACCCATTTTTATACCATTTGATCCAAGTAGCATTCCTTGGTGCACTAACCTTTTAAATGGTTCTTTTACTGATAATACCCCTTTATCATATAAATAATTATTCCACATTCTAGCATATAATAAATGTCCAACAGCATGTTCTGGTCCACCTATATATAAATCAACAGGCATCCAGTGATCTAAAAGTTCCTTGTTTGCGATTTCCTTATCATTTTCTGGATCAATATATCTTAAGAAATACCAAGATGAACCAGCAGAACCTGGCATAGTAGATGTTTCTCTTTTTGCATTTTTTCCATCAACTGTAATATATTTCCAAGCATCTGCACTTTCAAGAGGCGCTTTACCATTTTGACCTTTATAATCATCAAGTTCAGGTAAAACTAAAGGAAGTTCATCATCATTAAGAGCCTTTGTTTCTCCATTTTCAAAAGTTATAATTGGTATTGGTTCTCCCCAATATCTTTGACGAGCAAATATCCACTCTCTTAATCTATAATTTACTTTTCTTCTAGCAACACCCATATCAACAAGTTTATCAGTAATAGCCTCTTTAGCCTCTTCTACAGTTAAACCAGTAAATTCCTCACTGTTAATAAGTTTGCATCCTTTTCCTGAGTAATCATATTTTTCAAAAGCACCATCTTGAATACTTCTTCCATCTATTACTTGAATCATATCAATGTTATACTTCTTTGCGTATTCAAAATCCCTTGAGTCATGCGCAGGAACTGCCATAACTGCTCCTGTTCCATAACTTGCAAGTACAAAGTCTCCTAAAAATATAGGTACTTCTTTCCCATTAACAGGGTTAATAGCAGTTATTCCCTCTAGTTTAATTCCAGTTTTATCTTTATTAAGTTCTGTTCTCTCTAAATCTGATTTTTTGGATACTTCAATTTTATATTTTTCTACTTCATCAAAATTATTAATCTTATCTTTTAACTCATCTACAAGAGGATTTTCTGGTGCGAGTACCATAAATGTAATACCATATATAGTTTCAATACATGTTGTATATATTGAAAATTTACCACCTTGAACTATATTAAAATCAACTTCTACACCTGTACTTTTTCCTATCCAGTTTCTTTGCATTTCTTTGGTTGATTCAGGCCAGTCTACTTCATTTAGTCCATCTAATAACTTTTCAGCATACTTTGGAATGTCTATTACCCATTGCTTCATGTTTTTTCGAACTACAGGATAACCGCCCCTTTCACTTTTTCCATCTATTACTTCATCATTAGCAAGTACTGTTCCAAGTTCTTCACACCAGTTAACTGGCATATCAATTTGTTTAGCAAGATTATCTTCATATAATTTTTTAAATATCCACTGAGTCCACTTATAATACTTTGGATCATGAGTTGATACTTCTCTATCCCAATCATATGATAAACCTAAAGTCTTAAGTTGTACTCGCATAGTTTCTATATTTTGCTGTGTAAAACCATTGCCGGAAGGCCAAAAGAATCAAATCCAATTGGATGAAGAACATTATATCCTTGCATTCTTTTCATTCTTGATACTATATCAGTTGCGACATATCCAAAAGGATGCCCTGCATGAAGTGCTACTCCTGATGGATAAGGAAACATATCAAGTGCATAATACTTAGGTTTACTAAAATCCCAAACATCAGTCTTAAATGTTTTATTATCTTCCCAATATTTTCTCCATTTACTCTCTATTTCTTTATGATTATACATAATTATTCACTCTTCCTTTCTAAATATCTAAGATATATTGATAAAAAATAATATGTCACCCATACAAATGGTATCATAAGTATTACTAAAATAAAAAATTTATATAAAAAACTATCCAATTTATATACAACCATTATCATTAAAGATAACATTAAAGAATTTACAAAATTAAGGATTTTGAGTACCCTATGATAACCTATTTTCTCAATATCAATTTTATAATATCCTTGTAATATTTTTATATCACTAGATAAATTATTCTTATCATAAACAAGTCTCCTTCTTACATATAAAAAATAATATATAAGATAAATAATTACAAAAAATACTACAAATATTATAATATTTTGTTTCATAAATCACCTCTAAAAAAATAAAAAATCTAAAACGTAAGGACGAATGTTTCGCGGTACCACCTTACTTCATAGATTTCTATGCACTTTTATTCTTAACGCGAATACACGTATTTAAGCTAATAAGTAAGTTCATAAATCATTGTTATTAGTTTACACCAACCACTAACTCTCTATTTAACAATTTCATTACTACTACTCTTATATAATTGCTTACTAAAAAAATTATAATATATTTACTTTAAAAATTCAATAACTGTTATTTAAAAAATCTATAATTTTCATTATAGACTTATTTCTTATTTACTAATTCTTTTTCTTTTGTTTCAGAACTATAGTAATATACACATCCATCTTCTCCAACAAGTGTTACAGCTATATCATTTGCACTTATTCCTTGATCTTCATCAACATAAATAACGCTACCATCTTTTACATCATCAAATTTTATTGGTGAATTAGATTCTGTTATATCAAATATAACTGCATTATTATCATTATAAATAATTGCTTTATCATACCTTTTGTCTTCTGTATGTTTATCCATTGCAGCACCTAAAACACCCATAACTGAAACAAAGAATATAAATTCTATTATTCCTTTTGGAGAACTATTTTTAATACTCCTTTCTAAATTCTTAATTTCCCAATTTGTTGTTGATACAGTATCATCTAAATCCGCTATTTTATTACTTATTCTTCTTAATTCTTCATTATTATCCATATTAAAACCCTCCTTAAATATTTGACATATATACTATCATAACAGTTATTTCCTGTCAATTTTTTGTAATAAGTATGCTTTAGCATTTATATATAATATTTTATCATCATTATATCTTACATAAAAGTAAGTAAAGTATAATTTTTCATATTTACCTATTATAATCTCAGTATGATTACTAAATATATCATCTTTGTATTTTTTTGTTTTTTCTTTATCTATTTCACTCACTATATAATTAAAATATTTTCTAAGATTAACATGCATAATAATATCATTTGATTTTTGATCTTTTATATTAAACCTATCAATGTCATCTACTTTACTATCATAGGTAAGTTTTACTAACTTTAAATTATTATAACCTTCTATATTAATATCGCTATTTTTATTAATATAGGAATATGATTTATAATTTTTA
>CAPQQE010000084.1 GCA_948687865.1 uncultured Bacilli bacterium | reverse complement strand
TAAAGTATCAGATCATACAAAATATATATGTGGTTCATTTATAATTGAAGATGAAAGAATCATTTATGAAGCTGGTGAACCAGTTTTTGAAGAAAGGGATTTTGGAAAATATTCACAATTAAATTATTATACTACTATGTCAATGAAAGATATTTTAATAGAGGAATTAAAAAAGAAAAGAGAATTATTGATCTATATGGGAGAAAAATTAGAGGGAGTATATAGAATTCCTCAATTTGAGAAGGTAAGTAAAGACGAGTTTATGGAATATATCACTGATCCAAAAAAAGGGGAAATAGCTTATGCTAATAGAAAATTTTATTGAAAATAAAGAAACTATCTAATAAATTTAGATAGTTTTATTTTATAAAATTATATATTGCTGTATCATAATTATGTTCATTATCGTTCTTGTTCTTTAAATCATTTGTACTAATCATAAAGTAATCATAAATTATAATATTTTGGTTTGTTGTAGTAATTGGATCATCCCAAGTTAAATCAATGTGTTTCCAAGTATTATCTATTAAAACACTATTCCATACATGATTTTTAGTTGCAACCTTAACATTATCTAAGCCAAGCATATTTAAATATATAGCCATAGTATCAGTATAACCACTACATACTGATTTTCCTTGAAATAAAGTGCCTATTACAGTATCAGAGTTATATATAGAACTATTATTTTCAGCTTTGTCCTTATCATAAGTATTAGTATTTGCTATATAATCGTGAAATATTTTTATCTTATCATATATGTTGTTATATGAATTAATATCTAATTTCAATATAATGTCATTTAGTTTATTTTTAATTTTATTAATATCCTCATCAGAATATTTTTTATTTATTTTTATATCAATTCTTCCATCAGAATTATACTTTGATTCTATAGATGAATAATTATTAAAAGGATGAATTAATTGATTTATATACGAAAATGTAGTTTTATCATTTAATAAAGTTTCAATATCATTTAAACAAGTTTTATATGAAGAATCACAATAAAATGAAAATTTATCCCATCCATTATTCAATATAGTATAGTATATATTAAATAATTCCTGTTTTGATTTAGGCTTAAAATTATCAGTTTCCACCGCAAGTGATGTAAAATTTTTATATTTATATTCATTTATTTTTAATGCATTAGTATTAGTAATAATATAATAATCATTATTAAAATATTTTTGATCAATATAATTATATATTTTATTATTTAAAAATTTACTATCAAATATATTTATAGCTATTACTATGAATATTATAAAGCTAAAAAGTTTTTTCATTCTATCACCTATATTAATAATATCAAAAAAATAAAAAAATATCTATTAAAGATATTAATTATTGTTATTTAATTTTTTAGCTATACGAGATTTTTGTCTAGCTGCCTTGTTTTTTGTAATAATTCCACTTTTTAAAGCCTTATCGATTTTTTTATTTGCTTCATTAACAGTTTCATTTGTAGGATTAACTAAAGCTTTTTTAATACTACTTTTCATAACAGATTTTACAGGTACATTATTAGTTCTTTTAGTTTCATTTACTTTAATTCTCTTTTTTGCACTCTTTATATTTGCCATTTTTTCACCTCCATGACCTTTAACTCTAATAATTTTATCAAATAATGCATAAAAAATCAATAATTATTATAATTTTTGGCAAAAATAGTAAAGAGGTGAAAATAATGAATCATAATATTGATTTAAATTTCATAAATGCAAGAACTGACCTAGCAATTGATGAATTAAAAGATAGTAATCAAAATAATTATACAGATTATAGAGAAGATGGCGATATAAAAATTACATCAGTAAATATAGATGATAAAAATAAAGAGAAATTTAATAAAAAAAATGGTAAATATATAACTATAGAATTTTCTGATATTACAGATTATAATAACGAAAAAGAAGTTGAAAGAGTATTTATAGAAGAACTCCAAAATATACTTAAGACCCATAATATAAGTGATGATGCCTCTTGTTTAGTTATAGGACTTGGTAATGATAAAAGTACACCAGATGCATTAGGACCTATATCTATAAATGATATAATAGTTACTAATCACTTTTATAATCTTGGAATAGATGTAGAAGACGGATTTAGACCTGTTTCAGCATTCAATCCTGGTGTTATGGGACAAACAGGAATAGAAACAAGTGATATTATTTATGCATTAGTAAATAAAATAAAACCAGATTTTGTAATAGTAATAGATGCACTTAAGGCATCAAATGTAAATAGAGTAAATAAAACAATACAAATTACTGATGCTGGAATAAATCCAGGTTCTGGTATTGGTAATACTAGAAAAGAAATAAGTAAAAATGTAATTGGTGTTCCAGTATTTGCAGTAGGTGTTCCAACAGTTGTAGATACAATTACAATAGTAACTGATGTATTTAATTATATGGATAATTATTTTTCTTATATGAAAAGTAATATAGATAATCCTAAAGAAAAATTAAAAATAGTAAGAACAAATATATCAAAAGAAAATTTATCTACAGAAGATAAACAAAATTTATTCGGCTTAATAGGAACTTTAAGTAATGATGAATTTAGAAATTTAATTAGTGAAATAATAAATGGAGCAGGATATAATATGATTGTAACTCCGAAAGAAGTCGACTTTATAATAAAAAAACTATCAAATGTAATATCATCTGGAATTAATAATACACTACATAAAAATGTTAATCACTTATAATTTTTAAATTATCATTAATATCGACAAATAATTTAATATAACTAGTTTAATATATAATTGGTGATAATATGAAAAAGGCTAGATTAAAAAATAAAAATAGAAATAAAATCTTTAAGAGAATCCTAAAAATAGTTACTTTTATTTTAATAGTCTTTTTTTCATGCAATTATACATTTAATTATTTAGCTAAAACTAAAATCGATATAACTGATGAAAAATATGTAGACTATTTATTAAAAAAATCATATGGTAAAAAAAATAATAGTATATTAATAGAGGAAGGAATAAAATTATTATCTAACATAAATCTAAAAGATCCTAGTACTCTTCTAAGCACTAAAATAAAAAACCAAAATAAAGGAGAAAATAAAGTATATCAAAAAGATGCTAAAGGATCAGATGATAATTATGAAGCAAGTGCATATGAAAAAATAACGTCTTATATAGAAAATCCTCTTGGTAAAAAGAATAATCCAGAAATATATCTATATAATACACACCAACTTGAAACATATTCTAATGTCGGTCTTGAAAATGCAAATATTACACCTAATGTACTTATGACATCTTATTTACTTGGTGAAAAATTAAATAAAGAAGGTATTCCAACAATAGTAGAGGATACTAATATAAGTGAATTTAAAAGAATGTCGGGTTTATCTACTAATGATTTTTATGCAATAACTAGGATATTTTTAAAAGAGAAAATGAATGAACATAATTCAATTAAATATTATATAGATATACATAGGGATGCTGTTAGTAAAGAAATATCTACTTGTAATATAAATAACAAAAATTATGCTAGAATTTTATTTGTACTTGGTACCAAAAATCAGAATTATTCTGAAAATAAAACTATAATGCAGGGACTTGATAATATATCTGATGAATTATATCCAGGCTTATCAAGAGGAATATTTGAGAGAAATTCAATATATAATCAAGATTTAAATAAAGGAGTATTGTTAATAGAAGTAGGAGCAAATGAAAATACTATTGAAGAAGTAACTAATACAATAGAAGCACTTTCAAATATAATAAAAAAATATATGAAAGGATGAAATTATGAAAATTAAGCCTAAAAAAATATTTAATACTATAGTATTTTGTTTATTTACACTATACTTATCTTTCTATGTAGCATCAGCTTCTGGTTATTACGAATATGAAAAAAGAGAAGAAAATAAACTTACAGAAGAAAAAATGAAACAATTTGAAGAAGATTTAAAAAAGGGAAAAAGAGTAGATATAAAAGATTATTTAACTAGTGATACAAAAAAATATGATAATAAAATTACTGATATTGGAAATACTTTATCAGATATTGTTAATGATGGTATAACAGGTGGTTTAGAAAAAACATTTAGATTAATTGAGAGGATGATTGAATAGTTATAAAATTTGACTATTCTTTTTATTTTTGTTATTATAAAGCGCCAAAGGGGACTATTGAAAAAATATGGATAAATATACAAGAACTTGGTTATTAAATGATAAAATACCAGAAGTCATTGATGATATTAGACTAAATTTACTTTATATAAAGTAATTTGTGGGGATGATAAATATGTTTGGATATGTGCAAATTAAAAATTTACATATAGTAGAATTGGGTAAAAACAAATCTTATTTTGATGATGAAAGTTATGATACAAAATATTATTTTGAGAACAAAAATAAATTTACAGCGGCTAAATATATGTCTGATACACATACTTATAAATGTATTTTTACAAAAAATGAAATAGAAGACTATTATTATCTTAGATATGATGGTGATTGTTGCTATTCTAAATATTCTCCTGCAGAATTGTTAGATCTGTTTTGTGATGAAAAATATATCAGATTTGGACTTGTAAAAAAGAAAAGAGTTCTTAATTTAATAAAAAAATTAAATGGATATAGTAATGAAGATAAAAAAGTTAAGACATATACAGATAATGTTATACCATTTAGAAAAAAGTAGTTTCATAACTATTTTTTTTATTTAAATTAATGTATAATACTATTAGGTGATGAAAGTGGCGGATATAATAAATATAGAAGAGTTGATAAAGGCAATAAAAGAAGAAAAGCAAAATATACCACAAGAATTTGATATAGATGATATATATAAATATAAAGATAAGATACAATGTTATCTTAATTCATTATATGATTTAGCAAAAAAAGGAAAAGAATATCAATCTCTTTGTTCAAGTGAACAATTTATGATACTTTCAGACATACTTATATCTTATTTTAATATTTTACTTAGTGAATTAAATAATTTTACTGAAAATGATGATGAATCATCAAATAGAATATTATATAAATATGCTTGTGACTTGCATAATATAGTGAAAGATATTAAGGATATTGATACTTTAAAGATGGATATAGATAAGAAAGTAATGAAATTAAAAAAGGATGATAATGATGAACCAGGAAAAAATTAGAAATTTTTCAATTATTGCTCATATAGATCATGGTAAAAGTACTATAGCAGATAGAATGCTTGAGTTAACGGGTGCTGTTAGTAAAAGAGAGAGTAAAGATCAGATTCTCGATAATATGGATCTTGAAAGAGAAAGAGGAATAACAATTAAGTTAAATGCAGTTAAACTAAATTATAAAGGATATATACTTAATTTAATAGATACACCAGGACATGTAGATTTTACATATGAAGTATCAAGATCACTTGCGGCTTGTGAAGGCGCTATTTTAGTTGTAGATGCTGCTCAAGGAATAGAAGCACAAACTCTTGCGAATGTTTATTTAGCCTTAGAAAATAATTTAGAAATAATACCTGTAATTAATAAAATTGATTTACCAAATGCAGATGCTGATAAAGTAAAAAAAGAATTAGTAGATATTCTTGGATTTAAGGATGATGAAATAATACTTACAAGTGCTAAAACAGGATTTGGGATAGATAGCTTATTAGATGCAGTAATTACTAGAATTCCTTCTCCTAAGGGTAATATTAATTCTAATTTGAAAGCACTTATTTTTGATAGTATTTTTGATTCATATAGAGGAGCTATTATTCAAACTAGGATTGTTGATGGTAAAGTAAAACTAGGAGATAAGATAAGATTTATGAGTTCTTTAGCCAGTTATGAAGTAACTGAAATTGGTGTGTCAACTCCAAAGGAAGAAAAATTAAAAGAACTAACCTCGGGTGAAGTTGGATATATTTGTGCATCAATAAAGAATATAAGTGATATAAAAATAGGTGATACGATTACATTAGATGATAAGCCTGCTAAAGAAGCA
>CAPQQE010000083.1:4443-5988 GCA_948687865.1 uncultured Bacilli bacterium | reverse complement strand
TACAACTATTCCTGTTATAAGTCCCATATCTTCTACAACAATTGGAAATATAAAATCTGTATGTGCCTCTGGTAAATATAAGTATTTTTGTTTACTATTTCCAGGTTCTATACTAAATAGTTTCCCATTATTAATAGCAATATATCCATTACATACTTGATATCCCGTATCTTCTTGATATCTTGTACATGGTTTTTTGTAATTAAATCTACCTTGCTGCATACTTGTGAGTGGACTTTTGCCAGTTATTATAATTATTAATAATGCGAAAACTACAACTATTAATCCCGCAAAAGTTATATTTATTTTTAATTTCTTATTAACTTTAGATGAATAGAATAATATTACTGTTATAAAAAATAATATTAATCCTGTACCTCCATCTGGCTGTAAGAAGGTAAGTAAAGTAAAGGTTGCTCCTAAAGCAAGTGGTATACATGCTGGAACTAAATTATCTAATTTTCTTATATTTTCTTGATAATATACTGCAAAAAATAATATAATTGCTACTTTAGCAAATTCACTAGGCTGAACTCCAAAACCTTTTATATAAAACCAACTTTGAACATCATTTGTAGTATCACCAACAATTTTTAAAAAAACAAGCATAAATATTATCGAAAATGATATTAAATAAATTAATTTGCTGTATTTCTTTAGTGGAATGTTAACAATTATAATAGATATAAATGAAGATAATCCTAGAAACATTAATTGTCTAAAAAAATAATGTGTATTTTTACCTGTTAATATAAATGATTTCATGCTTGATGCATCCAATATCATAAATAAACCAAAAATAAACATGACTATAGTTAAAAATAATAATGGTTTATCCATTTTATTAAATGTTCTTATCATATCTAACATCCTCCACTATAATAATATCATAAATATATAAAAATACCTACATATTAGGTAAATTAAATAACATTTTATTTACATTGTTAATACAATATAATAGGAAACAAAAAGGAGGTTTTAGTATGTATTATTACGGATACAGTGGTGGTTATGGATATAATAATCCATGTTGCCAAGGTAACCAAGGTGGATATGTTTATCCAGTAAATACAGGATATGGATCTGGCTCTGGTTATGGTGCCGCTATAATTTTAGTTTTATTCATTCTATTAGTTATAGTTATTGGTGCAGGTTTTTTTAATAGACCATATAATAATTAAGACTTCTATATGAAGTCTTTTTACATTTATACTATTTTATGTTAAAATATAAGTGAATTTAGAGGTGTTATTATGATTAGATCAAATCAAATATTAGATGAAAAAGATAAAAGACTAAGACAAAAAAGTATAGATGTTACTTTTCCATTGGATGAAAAATATAAAAAATTTATTGCAGGGCTTCGCAGCAGGAGTTATGCTAGCTGCTTCTATTTGGAGTCTCATCATACCAGCTATTGAGCTTTCTGGTGATAATCCCTATACCTGCTATATTCCTGCAGCAATAGGATTTATTTTAGGAATGCTTAGCCTAATGGTTTTTGATATGTTTATTCAAAAAAGGAAAAAAAGTGTAAATATG
>CAPQQE010000083.1:0-4433 GCA_948687865.1 uncultured Bacilli bacterium | reverse complement strand
CCAGGTATGGGTTTATCTGCTATTCAAATTGGTATAAAAAGGAGAATATTTGTTATTGTATATGAGTATGATGATGGTAAATTTGAAAATTATGTATTTATAAATCCAAAAATATTAAGTCATTCTGAAGAAATGGTTTATGTAGATGGCGGAGAAGGATGTTTAAGTGTTAATAGAGAAATAACAGGAATAGTTCCTAGATTTGCAAGATTAAATGTAGAGTATTATGATATAGAGGGAAATAAATGTCAAATAAGATTAAGAGAAGAACTTGCGATTGCATTTCAACATGAGTATGACCATTTAGATGGAATATTATTTTATGATAAAATAGATAAGAATAACCCTTTTAAAAATCAAAATAACATGAGAGCAATTTAAAATATCACTATGTGATATTTTATTTATTTTTATTTATAAACTCGGTAATTTCACTTTTACTATGAAATCCAACTAACTTTCCTATTTGTTTTCCATCTTTAAATAATATTAAAGTTGGTATACTCATTACTCCAAGCATAGAAGCAAGTTCACTAGATTCATCTATATCAACTTTATAAAACTTTACATCAGTTATTTCATCTGATAATTCATCTACTATTGGTGAAATCATTTTACATGGACCACACCACTTAGCAAAAAAATCTATAAATACGATACTTTCTTTTAATGCGCTATTAAAATCTTTTGTTTCTAATATTTTTACACTCATAACTATTCTCCTATCTCACATTTTTTTATTTTATTTTTAGAATATAAATATTCTATTGATTCATCCTCTATTATATTATTATCAATCATTATTTTAATTGATTTGCAATTGAATTCAGAAGCAGATAAATTCTTCTTTTGTTTTATTAAATTATCTATATCATAAACTGCTGATAAAGTTCCTTCTATTTTACTTGATACAAAAGGCGTTTTTTCTAATATAGTTTTTCTTAACTTTGATTCTGAAAATAATTTATTATCATTTAATCCAAATAATGGTGATGATAATAAGAATAAAAATATAAATACTATTAAATAATATTCAATTATACCAAAAAGTGCCCCTAATAATTTAGATGGAATTGCAAGAATAATAGTTACTCTAAGCAATTTTTCAAATATTGAACTTATTTTAATTAGTATAATTAAAAGTGTACTAAGTAATCCAAATACTAAAAGAAAAGCAATTCCTTCATATATTAATATATTTAATATTGAAATATTCTCTAATAATCCACCAAATGTAAAAAATGGTAAATTTTTATACATAAGTAATGATACTGGATTTTTTAGTATGAATGATAAAATTAAAACTAATATCATTCCAAGTGTAATTACACTCTGTTTTATTATGCCCCTTTTAAAACCAATTATCGCACCAAATAATATAAATATAATAATTATAATATCTAACATGATTTTCTCCTTTACTTTTATATACTTAATTATATTACATTTTTATGAAAAAATAAAGATTTGTGTTAAAATAAATTATAGAGGTGAATATTATGACCATTTCATTTAAAATAAGCAAAAATACAATGGATAAAATGATTGAACATTATAAATACTTAAAAAGAGAAAAAACACCAGCATATGCCCTATTCCAAGCTAAAGACGCTGATACTGTTATAACATTATATGAATCAGGGAAAGTAGTTTTTCAAGGAATAAGTGCTGATATAGATGCAAATATATGGAGAGAAACTGAAATTATGTTAAATGGAAAAGCACCTATTGAAAAAGAAAAAAAAGAGAAAAAGGAAGATAATGACAAAACCGATTATTACTTTATTAGTTCAATTGGTTCTGATGAAGTTGGTACTGGTGATTATTTTGGACCTATTGTTGTTTGTGCATCATATGTAAGTAGAAGTGACATTTCATTTTTAGAAGATTTAGGAGTACGTGATTCTAAAAAATTAACAGACGAAAAAATATTAAATATAGCAGAAAGTATAATGAAGAGAATACCTTTTAATGCTTATATACTTACTAATATTGATTACAATAACATGAATGAAAAAGGATATAATATGAATAAAATAAAAGCAATACTTCATAATAAAGTATTACTTAATCTCATGAAAAAAGATAATTACGTATATGATATGGTTGTTGTAGATCAATTTACCCCTCCTAAAAATTACTATGGATATTTAAAAGATGAAGATAATGTATTTAGAAAAATAACTTTTACTACTAAAGCAGAGGATAAATGTTTATCCGTTGCTTGTTCTTCTATAATAAGTAGATATATATTTTTAAAGGAAACTGAAAAAATGGGTGAAGAACTTGGTTCATTTGTTCCAAAAGGTGCTAGTACAATTGTAGATGAATATGGCAAAAAAATAGTAGAAAAATTTGGTAAAGAAAAATTAAGAGAAATTGCTAAGATTAACTTTAAAAACACAGAAAAAATCCTAAATTAGGATTTTTTTCATGTGTTTTAATTTTTAAATTTCCTTATAAACTTTATATATCAAGGGTTATAACTTCTTAATTTTATAAAATGCTAACATATATTTATATATCTTCTTATCTTTTCACTTTCGAAAATAACAAATTTGAAAAATATTGCTTTTGTTTATTTATTTTAATAATATTCCACCATTTACATTTACATTTTCTCCGTTAATATAATCGGCTTTATCACTCAATAAGAATAAAACTAAATTTGCAGTATCTTCTGTTGTTCCAAGTCTTTTGCTTGGATTTTTTTCAGCTGTTGATTTAATTTCTTCTTCTGTATAACTTTGTTTCCCTAGAGGTGTCAAAGTTAGTGATGGACTAACTGTATTTACTTTTATATTATATTTTGCCAATTCTAATGCACAACATTTTGTTAACATTATTGTAGCTGCCTCACAAGTACAATAAGCAATAGAGTCTTCCATTGGTCTTGTTCCTAATCTAGATGCAATATTTATAACTCTTGGCATTTTAGATTTTTTCATTAAAGGAATTGCATTCTTTATACATTGCCATCTTGCAACAACATTATCATAAGCAGCACAATTTACTAGTCCATCTAACTTACCAAATTTATTTTTAATGTCTTTAAACATATTGTCTACTTCTTTTTCATTTGATAAATCACACTTAATCAATAGAATATTTCCCTTAAAATTTGATAATTCATACATTGTTTCTTCGGCTAATTTTTCGTTATGTCCATAATTTATAACTACACTTGCATTATTTTCTAATAATTGTTTTGCTATTTGGCGCCCTATTCCGGATGTTGAACCAGTAACTAAAATCACTTTGTCTTTAAAATCAATATTCATATATTCCTCCTCAAAGTTTCTTAACTAAAATCACTTTTTTATTTAATAAAGCCTATATAAACCATAAATATAGTTAATATTATAGATATAATTATTCCATTTATTTTAGAAGATAAATCTTCTCTTTTATCTATTCCTACTGCCATTGACATTAAATATCCACCAATAAGTCCACCAATATGCGCTGCATTTCCTATTCCTGGAGTTGTAAATCCTATAAATAGATTTATAATCACTACTGGTATTATTTGATTTATTATTGAATTTCCTATATACCCTCTATATTTAACCCCAAAATATAATATTGAACCAAGAAGCCCAAATATTGCACCTGAGGCACCTGCTGCTACAGTATTGCTATTTGATAATGCAACCGTAAATAGTGATCCCATTATAGCACTAAATATATATATTATAATATATTTAACTTTACCATAAAAATATTCTATTTGTGTACCAACTATATATAACGAATACATATTTAGTATTAAATGCATTACTCCAATATGTAGAAAAGTTGATGTCAATAATCTCAAATATTCCCCAGATTTAGTTAAAGTAACATAATTTGCCCCAAAATCTATAAGGGTATTTGTATCTTCTGATCCATCCCCTAATATGTACATAAGAATAAATATTAAAATATTTATTAATAATAATACATTTGTTATTATATTTTTTTTCTGTTTCATATATTTTTCTCTCTTTTCACTTTCTCTAATATTTTTTTCTTCTATTTCTGTTGTGATTCTAGATATAAGTTCAAATCCTTGCTCTTTATAATCAAAATCACTAGATACATTTTTATATTTTTTTGATATAAGTTGATTGCTAATAAAATCTTCTTCATCTTTTACTAAAATAGCACTATATTTATCATTATAATTTACAATATCTTTACTATAAAAATTTTTATCTAAGTATATTGATAATATATTCATAGAAAAATCAAAAGTTTTTCTTTTTAATTGCTTTACTATATGTTTTGTTTTTAATGTGTCAAATTCATATTGTTCTTTATTAATGATACTTCTTGTTATAATTCTTATAATACTATATTCATTATTTTTATTTTCAAGCCAAACTTCATCATTTATTCCCTTTATTACTATAGGATAATAATTTTGTTTAACAATAAAATAATGTATCATT